>JAGNHB010000053.1 GCA_018001935.1 Acidobacteriota bacterium | reverse complement strand
CCGGTGAACCGAGCTCCCTTCTCGCTCCTGCGAAATCCTCTCTCTTTGCACTGTCGATTGAAAACCAGTCGCTGGCCTCACCCCAAACCGCTGATTTTGGCCTCATCCCAGACCGGCGCGAACAGCGCCGTGCCCCTGTGCCTCTGTGAGAGATCCTTCCGGGATGATTTTCGCCAAAGCACGGCACGGAAAAAACGGAGCATCGGAAGCCGGCAGGGGTGATCGCGGGTGATGCGGGATTTGCGGCCCGTGCGGTCTTCCTTCGCGAGCTTGGCGCCTTGGCGAGAGCTTGTCCGGATCTTGATCTCGCAAAGGCGCCAAGCTCGCAAAGAAAACGGGAACGGGAAACCAGGGATGCGGTCAAGGAACACGAAAGCCCGCCTTCACAAAGTCACCGCACCGCATTCCGGATTCTGAGTTCGTGATGTTCGTGGTCCCCCCCCCGTACGCAAAAACGCCCGGCCGTGGGGCCGGGCGTCGAGGCTTCGGGTCGGGCGGGCCGCGGCCCACCGTTTCACTTCTTCTTGTCGGTCTTCTTCTTCGCGGAGGGGGCGGGAAGCTGGTAATCCACCAGTTCGATGATGGCCTTCTCCGCCATGTCGCCGGGGCGCGCCCCCAGGCGGTAGATCCGCGTGTACCCGCCGGCGCGCTCCGCGAACCGGGGGGCGACGTCGTCCATGACCTTGTGCGCGATCTCCTTCGACATCAGGTACGACAGCAGCTGGCGCCGGGCGTGGAGCTTCTGCTCGGGCGTGCCGGTGGTCTTCCCGAGGGTGACCAGCTTGTCGGCCACGCGCTTGAGTTCCTTGGCCTTGGGCAGCGTGGTGAAGATCCGCTCGTGCTTGAACAGCGAGGTGGCCATGTTCCGCAGCATAGCCCTGCGATGGGCGGCCGTACGACCCAGTTTTCTTCCCGCAACTTTATGGCGCATGGTTCATTTCTCCTTGGTGTCTTGTCGGGGGCCCGTCCCCGTCACTTCTTGAGGATCTTCCCTTCCCGGTCCAGCACCATGCCGAAGGCAAGGCCCATTTCCGTCAGGACGTTCTTGATCTCGTTGAGGGACTTGCGGCCGAAGTTCTTCGTCTTGAGCATCTCGCTTTCCGTCTTGAGCACGAGGTCGGCGATGGTGCGGATCTCGGCGTTCTTGAGGCAGTTGTAGGAGCGCACGGAGAGTTCCAGCTCGTCCACGGACTTCTGGAGGTAGTCGTTGAGCTTGCTGTCCTCCTCGGTGATCTCGGACTCCTTCTCCTCGTCGTCCTCCTCGAAGTTGATGAAGAGGGACATGTGGTCCTTGAGGATCTTCGCGGCCAGGGCGACGGCGTCCACCGGCGTGATGGCCCCGTTGGTCCAGACCTCGAGGATCAGCTTGTCGTAGTCGGTGGCCTGCCCGAGGCGGGCGGCTTCCACCGTGTAGTTCGCCTTGACGATGGGCGAGTGCACGGAATCCAGGGGGATGTAGCCCAGTTCCAGGTCCTCGTCGAAGTTCTCCTCCGCCGGGACGTAACCCCGGTTCATCTCGACCCGCATCTCCATCCGGATGGCGCCGTCCTCGCCCAGCGTGGCGATGTGGACGTTCGGGTCCAGGACGTAGACGTCCGCCGGGGCCTGGATGTCCCCCGAGGTCACGACCCCGGGGCCGGTCTTCTCGAGGGTGAGGAGCTTGATGTGGCTGGTGGTCATCTTCAGCGGGACGCGCTTGAGGTTGAGCACGATGTCCGACACGTCCTCGGAAACCCCGCGGAGCGACGAAAACTCGTGGAGCACCCCGTCGATCTTGACGGCGGTGATGGCGCCGCCGGGGATAGAGGACATCAGGATCCGCCGGAGGGAGTTGCCGATGGTCGTCCCGTACCCGCGCTCGAAAGGCTGGGCGTAGAACTTCGCGTAGCGGTCGGTCATCGTCTCCGGGTCGTGCATCAACCGTTTCGGTTTCTGCAGCTTGGGAATGCTAACCACAGTGAACCTCCCGTTATTTCGAGTACAGTTCGACGATCAGCTGCTCGTTGACGTCGAGGTTGACGTCCTCGCGCCTGGGAAGTTCCAGCACGCGGCCCTTGAGGGTGTCCTTGTCCATGGACAGCCAGCCGGGGATCCCGCGGCTGCCCGCGATCTCGACGTTGGCAAAGAGGAAGGCGTTCTTTCGGAAGCCTTCCTTGACGGTGATCTCGTCGCCCTTGCTCACCTGGAAGGAGGGGATGTCCACGCAGCGGCCGTTCACCAGGATCTTCCCGTGGCGGACGAACTGCCGGGCCTGGGCGCGGGAGGCGGCGAACCCGATCTTGTAGATCACGTTGTCCAGCCGGCTCTCCAGGAGGATCAGCAGGTTGGCGCCCGTGATGCCCTTCAGCCGGTCGGCTTCCTTGAAATACTTCCGGAACTGCCGTTCCAGCACGCCGTAGATCCGCTTCACCTTCTGCTTCTCACGGAGCTGGAGGCCGTACCCCATGATCTTGGAACGGCGCTGGCGCCCCTGTTCACCCGGAGGATAGGGCCGGCGGTTGACGGCGCAGCTGTCCTTGAAGCAACGGTCACCCTTCAGAAAAAGCTTGATTCCTTCACGGCGGCACAGGCGGCACACCGACTCGTTATATCTGGCCAAGGTGCAAACCTCCTTATGGTCTTAGACTCTGCGGCGCTTCTTGGGGCGGCAGCCGTTGTGGGGAATGGGCGTGGCGTCGCGGATGGTGCGGATGCGCAGCCCGTCGATGTTGAGCGCCCGGATGGCGGATTCACGGCCGGGGCCGGGGCCCTTGATGACCACGTCCACTTCCTTCAGCCCGTTTTCCATGGCGGCCCGCACGGCGGCATCGGAAGCCTGCTGGGCGGCGAACGGGGTCCCCTTGCGGGAGCCCTTGAAACCGATCGTCCCACCGCTGGCGGAAGAGATGGCGTTGCCGTTCACGTCCGTGACGGTGATGATGGTGTTGTTGAACGTGGAGGTGATGAACACCTTCCCCGTGGGGATGTTCTTCCGAACTTTCTTCTTGGCGGTCTTTCGGGCGGTGGTCTTGGTATCCTTCGCCATGGTTGACTCCTGTTCCTTGCGGACTTATTTCTTCTTCCGACGCGGGCCTTTGCGGGTGCGCGCGTTGGTGTGAGTGCGCTGCCCGTGCACGGGGAGGCCCTTGCGGTGCCGGATCCCGCGATAGCAGCCGATATCCATGAGGCGCTTGATGTTGAGGGACACCTCCTTCCGCAGGTCCCCCTCGATGCCGCCTTCCTCGGCGAGGACGGCGCGGATCTTGGAGATCTCCTCGTTGGAGAGGTCCTTGATCTTCTTGTTCTCGTCGATGCCGGTCACCTCGAGGATCCGCTGGGAACGGGCGATGCCGATGCCGTGGATCCGGGTCAGACCGATGAGCGTCTTCTTGTTGTCAGGCAGATTTACACCTTCAATGCGTGCCAAGGTAATCCTCCATCCGGCTTCTCAGCCTTGTCTTTGCTTGTGCTTCTTGATCTCGCAGATGATCCGCAAGATACCCTTCCGCTTGATGATCTTGCACTTGGGACAAATTTTCTTCACCGATGCTCTTACTTTCATGGGAGTTCTCCGACTTCCGCTATTTGTATCTGTAAATGATCCGTCCACGGGACAGGTCGTAGGGTGAAAGTTCCACCAGGACCTTGTCCCCGGGGAGGATCCGGATGAAATTCTTTCGCATCTTGCCCGACACGTGCGCCAGGACCACGTGCTTGTTCTCCAGCTCCACATGGAACATGGCGTTCGGGAGCGTCTCCACGATGGTTCCGGTCACTTCGAAGGCATCCTCTTTCGGCATCGATCACTCACCCAATCTCGTCATGATTTCCGGTCCGTTCGCCGTCACGATGACGGTATGTTCAAAGTGGGCGGAAAAACCGCCGTCGATCGTCGTCGCCGTCCACTTGTCCGGCAGGTAGCGGACGTGGGGCGAATACTCGTTGACCATCGGCTCGATGGCCAGGAGCATCCCCTCCTTGAGCCGTGCCCCGGTGGCAGGCGACCCGTAGTTGGGAACCTGCGGCTCCTCGTGAAGGTGGGTCCCGAGGCCGTGACCCACGAATTCCCGGACCACGGAGAAGCCGAACCGGTCCACGTGGCTCTCGACGGCGTGGGAGATGTCCCCCACCCGGTTCCCTGCCCTGGCCTGGGCCAGTCCCTTGTAAAGAGCTTCCTCGGCGGCCTGCGCCAGCAGCGCATGCCGCGGGGCCACCCTGCCGATGAGGATGGTGCAGGCCGCATCCCCGTAGTACCCCTTGTAGACGGCCCCCACGTCGACACTGAGGATGTCGCCCGACCGGAGCGCGTAGTCCGAGGGGATTCCGTGCACGATCTGCTCGTTCACGGAGGTGCAGAGGGTCGCAGGGTAACCCCGGTAGCCTTTGAAGGCGGGCAGGCACCGCTGCCGGGTGATGTACTCCTCGGCAATCCGGTCCAGCTCCCGGGTGGTCACCCCTTCCCGCGTGTGCTCCCGGACCCGTTGCAGGGTCTCGGCCGTCACGCGGCAGGCCGCTCGGACACTCTCCATTTCCCGGGCGTTGCGCACGATCATGGTCAGTCGATCGTGCGGCGGATGTTTTCAAATACCGTGTCGACGTCCTGGGACGCGTCCACCGTCAGGAGGAGCTTGCGCGCCTCGTAGTAGGGGATCAGGGGCGCGGTGCTGGCGTGGAACACTTCCAGCCGCTTGGCCACGACCGACTCCCGGTCGTCGTCCCGCTGCCGGAGAGCCTCCCCGCAGGCATCGCATGTCCCTTCGCGCGCCGGGGGGGCGAAGTGGACATTGTAAATAGCGTTACATTTTACGCAATTCCGGCGCCCTGTCAAGCGTTTCAGCAGGATTTCGTCATCGATCCGGAAGTGGATGACGACGGTGCGGTCCTCGGGGCTCAGGATGGCGGCCAGGGCGTCGGCCTGGCCCACCGTCCGGGGGAAGCCGTCGAGGATGAAACCGTTCGCGCAGTCCTCCCGGGTCACGCGGTCCCGGATGATCCCCACCACGACGGCGTCGGGAACGAGTTCACCCCGGTCCATGCTCGCCTTCGCCCGGAGCCCCATCTCCGTGCCGTTCCGGACGGCCTCGCGGAGGATGTCGCCCGTGGAGATCTGGGGGAACCCGTATCGCTCGGTGACCCGCTGGGCCTGCGTGCCCTTGCCGCAGCCGGGGGCGCCGAGGAGGATGAGGACGCGGCGCATGGTCTTCACCCCCGCCGCCCGCGGATGCGGCCCTTCTTCAGGAAACCGTCGTAGTTGCGCATGATGAGCTGGGACTCGATCTGGTTGACCGTGTCCATGGCCACGCCCACGACGATGAGCAACGAGGTGCCGCCGAAGTAGAAGTTCACGCCCAGGCCCTGGGAAATGAAGGCCGGCAGGTGGTCATAGAGCCAGTCTCCCACCCAGGGGAAGGCCCGGACCTGGACGCCGCTGATCAGGAAGTCCGGCAGCAGCGCCACCAGGACCAGGTAGACGCTGGCGGCGAAGGTCAGCCGCGTCATGATCTTGTCGATGAGTTCCGCCGTGGGTTTCCCCGGGCGGATCCCCGGCACGAAGCCGCCGTACTTGCGGATGTTGTCGGCGACCTCGTTGGGGTTGTAGATGATGCCCACGTAGAAGAAGGTGAAGAAGACGATGCCCAGCGCGTAGAGCAGGATGTAGAGGGGGTAGCCGTGGGAGATCTGCTGGGCGATGGCCTCCATCCAGGAGGTCTTGATCATGAACTTCAGCGTCTGGGGCATGGCCAGGATCGACGACGCGAAGATGATGGCGATGACGCCGCCGGCGTTGACCCGCAGGGGCAGGAAGGTGCTCTGGCCGCCCATGATTTTGCGGCCGACGACCCGCTTGGCGTACTGGATCGGAATCCGGCGCTGTCCGCGTTCCACCAGGACCACGAAGCCCACCACGAACACCATGACGACGGTCAGGACCACCACCGTGAGCAGCCCGCCCTCGGTGATCTTGTGGTAGCACCAGGCCAGGGAGTGCGGCAGCCCGGCGACGATGCCGGCGAAGATGATGAGGGAGATGCCGTTGCCGATGCCGCGGTCGGTGATCTGTTCGCCGAGCCACATCAGGAAGGCCGTCCCCGTGGTGAGGGTGATGACGGTCAGGAAGATGAAGAGCCCCGGCGAGATGATGACGATGCTCTCGTTGCCGATCCGGCTCTGCAGCAGGAAGGTGGCCGTGGCCATGGACTGGAAGACGCTGAGCACGATGGTGAGGTACCGGGTGTACTGGGTGATCTTCTTCCGGCCCAGTTCCCCTTCCTTGGACAGCTTCTCCAGGTACGGCCACACCATGGTCATCAACTGGAGGATGATGGACGCCGTGATGTAGGGCATGATGCCCTGGGCGAAAATACTGAAACGGCGAAGGTTGCCACCCGTAAACAGATCCAGGAAACCCAGGAGCGAGTCACCCGCGTTCTGGGTGAAGGCATCCTGCAGCGCCTCGCCGTTGATTCCGGGCGTGGGGATCCACGACCCGATCCGGTAGACCGCCAGCATGCCCAGCATGAACAGCACGCGGTTCCGGAGATCGGGGATGGCGAAGATGTTCTTGATGGACGCAAGCGCCCTGTTTTCCTGGTCAGCCATTGATGACCTCGGTGGTTCCGCCCGCCGCGGCGATCTTGTCAAGGGCGGTCTGGCTGAACTTGTGGGCCTTGACCACCAGTTTCTTGTCCAGGGTGCCGTCACCGAGAATCTTGAGGCCGTCCTTGAGGTTCTTCACGATGCCGGTGGCCCGGAGCAGCTCGGGCGTCACCTCGGTCCCCGCGGGGAGTCGGTTGAGCACGTCCAGGTTGACGACGGCGAACTCCTTGCGGAAGATGTTGGTGAAGCCGCGTTTCGGCAAGCGGCGGTAGAGGGGCATCTGGCCGCCTTCGAAGCCGATCTTGTGCGAGTAGCCGGAGCGGGACTTCTGCCCCTTGTTGCCGCGGCAGGCGGTCTTGCCGTGTCCCGAACCGGGGCCTCGCCCGACGCGCTTCCGATTGCGATTGGCCCCGTGGGCCCTCTTGAGGTTGTGCAGTTCTATTCCCATCGTGACACCGCCGTTATTCGATGATTTTGACAAGGTGCGGAATCTTCGCCACCATCCCGCGGATGGCCGGCGTGTCTTCCCGCTCGACCACGTGGTTGAGCTTGCGCAGCCCCAGGCTCTTGACCACCAGCCGATGTTTCTTCGGCGTGCAGATCATGCTGCGGTAGTACTGGATGCGGATCGTCTTCGTGTCTTTGGAAACGGGGCTCATGACTGGATCTCCTCCACGGACTTCCCGCGCTTGCGGGCCACGTCCTCCGCGCGCCGGAGGCTCTGCAGGCCGGAGAAAGTGGCCCGGACCACGTTGTGCGGGTTCTTGGAACCGAGGGACTTCGTCAGGATGTCGGAAATTCCCGCCGCCTCCAGCACGGCGCGGACGGCGCCGCCGGCGATGACGCCCGTCCCCGGGCCGGCCGGCTTGAGCATCACCAGGCCCGCGCCGAAGCGCCCCATGATGGGGTGGGGGATGGTGGAGCCCTTCATCGGAACGTTGATCATGTTCCGCTTGGCCTGCTCGACACCTTTCTTGATGGCCATGGGGACTTCCTTGGCCTTCCCCTTGCCGAACCCCACGCGTCCCTTCTGGTCGCCAACCACCACCAGCGCGGCGAAGCTGAGGTTCTTCCCGCCCTTCACCACCTTGGTGACGCGGTTGATGGACACCACGCTTTCCTTGAATTCGAGCTCTTCCGGGTTGGTATTGTATTGAATATCCACGGTGCCACCTTCTCCTAGAATTTCAGTCCGCCTTCGCGGGCACCCTCGGCCAGGCTCTGGATCCGGCCGTGGTAGAGGTATCCGCCCCGGTCGAAGACCACCTGGGTGATCCCTTTCTCGACGGCCCGCTTGGCCACCAGTTCACCCACCTTCTTGGCGGCTTCCTTGTTCTTCGTGGACTTCAGGTCCCCCTTGAGGTCCTTGTCCAGCGTGGAAGCGCTGGCCAGGGTGCGGCCGGAGGCGTCGTCGATGATCTGGGCATAAACGTTCACCAGGCTGCGGAACACGCACAGGCGGGGCCGTTCGGACGTGCCCTGGACTTTCCGCCGCACGCGCTGGTGTTTCTTCAGATGTCTTTCAAGTCGTGTTCTGATGTTGCTCATTCCTGCCACCCGTGATTCTGTAGTCTCGGACTTACGCGGTCTTCTTGCCTTCCTTCAGGCGGATCGTCTCGTCGCTGTAGCGGATCCCCTTCCCCTTGTAGGAGTCGGGGCTCCGGAACCCGCGGATCTCCGCCGACACCTGGCCCACCACCTGCTTGTCGATCCCCTCGACGAAGATGGTCGCGATGTAGTTGGGGATCTTGCGGGCGGCCTTCTCGGCGCGGATCTTGATCCCGTCGGGCACCGGGTACTCGATGGGGTGGGAGTAACCGAGGCTCAGGACCAGCTTGCTGCCCTGCACCTCCGCCTTGTAGCCCACGCCGATCACGTCCAGCTCCCGGACGAAGCCGGTGCTGACCCCGGTCACCATGTTGTTGACCAGGCTCCGGATCAGGCCGTGCAGGGCCCGGACCCGCTTGGTCTCGTCGGCGCGCGTCACGTGGATCTGGCCGTCCTTCACCTGGAGGTCGATCTCCGCCGGCAACGTCAGCGGGAGGGAGCCCTTGGGGCCCTTGACTTCCAGCGCGCGGTCCTTGAGGTTGACCGTGACGCCCGCCGGAACCTTGATCAGTTTTTTCCCTATTCTCGACATGGTCGCACCTTCATCAATAGATCTTGCAGAGAATCTCTCCGCCCAACCCCAGCTTCTGGGCCGTCCTGGAGGTCATCAACCCGCGGGACGTGGAGAGGACCGAGAGCCCCAGGTTGCCCAGGACGGCGGGAATCTCGTCCTTGCCGCAGTACACGCGCCGGCCGGGGAGGCTCACGCGGTCCAGGCAGGAGATCACCGGCTCTCCCTGGGCGTCGTATTTGAGGGCGATATGGATCTCGTCCCGCTTGGCGGCCTTCTTCGTGATGAAGTCCTCGATGTAACCTTCTTCCTTCAGGATGCGGACGATCTCGGTCACCGTGCGGGACTTCGGAAGGACCACCAGCGAGTGCTTGGATCTCAGGGCATTCCGGATTCGGGTCAGGGCATCCGCGATGGGATCACTCATGCTCATGGCATCGCTCCAATAATAAGTTTACCAGCTGGCCTTGATGACGCCGGGGATTTCGCCCGCGAGCGACAGGTCACGGAAACAGATGCGGCAAAGCTGGAATTTACGGTAATAGCCGTGCGGACGGCCGCAGCGCTTGCAGCGGTTGTACTGACGCACCTTGAACTTCGGCTTTCTCTGGCTTTTCACGATCATCGATTTCTTGGCCACGATCAATCCTCGCTTCCGTTAGTTTTTGCTGAAGGGCATGCCCATCAGGCGAAGGAGCTCGCGGGCTTCCTCGTCGGACTTCGCCGTGGTGACGATGGTGATGTTCATTCCCCTCGCGTGGTCCACTTTGCCGTAGTCGATCTCGGGGAAGATGAGCTGGTCCTTCAGGCCCAGGGTGAAGTTGCCGCGGCCGTCGAAGGAGCGAAGGCTGACGCCCTTGAAGTCGCGGACGCGGGGCAGCGAGATGTTCACGAGCCGGTCGAAGAACTCGAACATCCGCTCACGGCGCAGCGTGACGCAGCAGCCAATGGGCATCCCCTTCCGCAGCTTGAAGCTGGAAATGGGCTTCTTGGCCTTGGTCACCACGGGCTTCTGGCCCGTGATGCTCTGCAGTTCATCGACGGCGGCGTCCATGGCCTTCGGGTTCTTGATGGTCTCGCCGACCCCCATGTTGATGACGATCTTGGTCATCGTCGGGACGGCCATGACGTTGGAGTAACCGAAGCGCTTGCGGAGCGCGTCCATCACGTCGGTCCTGTATTTTTCCTTCAATCTGCTCATGGTTCACCCGTCATTCGATATTCGTGTTGCACTTCTTGCACACACGGACGTGCTTCCCGTCGGCCAGGCGGCTGTTGCCGGTCCGGGTGGGGCGGTTGCACGAGGGACAGATCACCTTCAGGTTGGAGACGTGGATGGGCGCCTCTTTCTGGATGATCCCGCCCTTGATCTGCTTCTGGGGGTTCGGGCGGACGTGCTTGAAAATCTGGTTGAGGTTTTCCACCACGGCCTTGTCCTTGTCCGGGATCACCCGGAGGACCTTGCCCGTTTTTTTCCTGTCCTTGCCCGTCAGCACGAGCACCTTGTCGTTTTTCTTGATATGCATCTTGGGCCCTCGCCTCGTATTAGATCACTTCCGGCGCCAGGGAGACGATCTTCATGAATTTCTTGTCCCGAAGCTCCCTGGCGATGGGGCCGAACACTCGCGTGCCGATGGGTTCGCCCGCTGCGTTGATGAGGACGGCGGCGTTCTCGTCGAACCGGATGTAGGTGCCGTCCTTCCGACGGTACTCCTTCCGGGTCCGGACGACCACCGCCTTGACCACCTGCCCCTTCTTCACGGTGCCGTCGGGGCTGGCCACCTTCACCGTGGCCGAGATGACATCCCCCAGGGTGGCCCGGGTCCGGGACGCACCGTGCTGGGGCGTGATGCACATGATCTCCTTGGCGCCCGAGTTGTCAGCCACTTTCAGAATGGTCCGCATCTGGATCATGATGACATCTCCTCCACCTTATTTCGCCTTCTCGACGATTTCCACGACGCGCCAGCACTTCCGCTTGCTGAGGGGACGGCACTCCATGATCCTCACGCGGTCTCCCACGTTGCAGGCATTGGCTTCGTCGTGGGCCATGAACTTCTTGGTCCGGCGAATGATCTTCTTGAAGGCCGGATGCGTCATGATCCGGTCGACGGACACCACCACGGTCTTCTCCATGGCGTTGCTGGTCACGACCCCGACCTTGACGTTCTTGTTTCCCGTTTCCTGTACTGTGTTTTCCATAGGGCACTCTTCCCGGTTCATCTGATTTTCATTTCTTTTTCGCGGAGAACGGTTCTCACCCGCGCCAGGTCGCGCCGGATGCCGCCGATGAGGTTCGGCTTGTCCAGCTGGCCGGAAGCGCTCTTCATCCGCATCTTGAACAGGTCCTCGGAGAGGCGCTTGATCTCCTCGCGAAGCTCGTCAGGCGATTTTTCCCTGAGTTCGGTCGGTTTCAGCATGGTCATGCTCCATATCTCTTGACGAATTTGGTCTTCACGGGCAGCTTGTGGGAGGCCAGGCGGAACGCTTCCTCGGCGATGTCCAGGGTGACCCCTTCGATCTCGTACAGGACCCGGCCCGGGCGGACGACCGCCACCCAGCCTTCCGGGGCGCCCTTGCCCTTGCCCATGCGGGTCTCGGCCGGCTTCTTGGTGATGGGCTTGTCCGGGAACACGCGGATCCAGATCTTGCCGCCGCGCTTGATGTAACGGGTCATGGCGATACGGGCCGCCTCGATCTGCCGGTCGGTGACCCACCCGCCCTCGAGGGCCTTGAGGCCGTAGTCGCCGAAGGAGACGTTCTGCCCACGCTGGGCGCACCCCTTCATGCGACCTTTCTGCTGTTTGCGGTATTTGACCTTCTTCGGCTGCAACATGGCTTATCTCTCCCCGACAGCTTTCCCGTCTTTCCGGGTTTTGTCCTTGAGCTTCTCGCCCTTGTAGATCCAGACCTTGACGCCGATGACGCCGTAGGTGGTGTACGCCTGGGCGAAACCGTAGTCCAGGTCCGCCTTGAGGGTGTGCAGAGGCAGCTGCCCCACCAGGTACCACTCGGAGCGGGCGATCTCCACCCCGTTCAGGCGGCCGGAGCAGCGGATTTTCACGCCCTTGGCGCCGGTCTTCACCGCGGAGTCCACCGCGCGCTTCATGGCCCGGCGGAACGCGACGCGCTTCTCGAGCTGGGTGGCGATGGCCTCGGCCACGAGCTGGGAATCCAGCTCGGGGTCCTTCACCTCGACCGCCTTGATGTCCACGCTGCGACCGGTGGTGTTGCTGAGCTCCACCTTCAGCTTCTCGATTTCCTTCCCCTTCTTCCCGATCAGGATGCCGGGGCGGGCGGAGAAGATGAACACCCGGAGCTTGTCGGCGGCGCGTTCGGTTTCGATCCGGCTGATGCCGGCATGGTAGAACTTGGACTTGAGGGCTTCCTTGATCTTCAGGTCCTCGTTCAGCAGCTTGCCGAAATTCTTCTTTTCATACCATCTGGATTTCCAGGTCTTGTTGTATCCCAGCCGGAATCCATAGGGGTGTGTTTTCTGGCCCAAGGTGACTTCCTCCTACCTGTTGTCGGAAACGTGGATCGTGATGTGGCAACCGTGGCGCCGTTCGCGGTACGCCCGTCCCATCGGGGCGGGGCGCAGGCGGCGCCGGAACTTGGTGGGGCCCATGTCCACGTACGCCCGGGAGACGAACAGTTCGTCCAGGCTCACGTTCTTGTCGGCGTACTCGGCGTTGGCGATGGCCGACTTCAGGACTTTCTCCACCCGGTCGGCCGCCCGCTTCTTCGAGAAGCGCAGCAACCCCAGCGCCTCCTCCACGGAGAGCCCGCGGATCTGGTCCACGACCAGGCGCGCCTTCTGGGCGGAACCCTTCAGGAATTTTCCCATTGCCCTTTTTTCCATCTCCGCACCTCTCGCCCTACTTCTTCGCGGCCATCTTCTTGGCCGTCTTGGACGTGTGCCCCTTGAAATACCGGGTGGGGGAGAACTCGCCGAGCTTGTGCCCCACCATGTTTTCCATGACGTACACGGGGATGAACTTCTTCCCGTTGTAGACGGCGAGGGTCAGGCCCACCATGTCGGGGATGACGGTCGACCGCCGCGAAAACGTCTTGATGACCTGCTTCTTATCCTTCTCACGGGCATCCTCGACCTTCTTCATGAGATGATCGTCGATGAAAGGCCCCTTGCTGATTGAGCGCGACATTCGCTTATCCTCCTTCCCTTACTTCCGCCGACGGATGATGACGTTGTCGGTCCGCTTGTTGTGGCGGGTCTTGTACCCCTTGGTGGGGACCCCCCAGGGGGTCACCGGGATACGGCCGCCCTTGGTCTTGCCCTCACCGCCGCCGTGCGGGTGGTCGATGGGGTTCATGGCCGTCCCGCGAACCGTGGGCCGCACGCCCATCCAGCGGGTCCGGCCGGCCTTCCCCACCGTGATGTTCCCGTGGTCCAGGTTGCCGACCTGGCCGAGGGTGGCGCGGCACTCCAGGAGGATCTTCCGCAGTTCGCCGCTGGGGAGGCGGACCACGCCGTGGTCGCCTTCCTTGGCCAGCAGCTGCGCGGCGCACCCGGCGCTGCGAACCAGCTGACCGCCCTTGCCGGGGCGGAGTTCCAAATTGTGGATGAAGGTGCCGACGGGGATGTTCCGCAGGGGCAGACAGTTGCCGAGCTGGATGTCGGCCTTCTCCCCGCTCATGACCATCGCCCCTTCCTTCAGGCCGTCCGGCGCCAGGATGTAGCTCTTGACGCCGTTGGCGTAGTGAAGCCGGGCGATGTTGGCGGAGCGGTTCGGGTCGTACTCGATGGAGCCGACCTTGGCCGGGATGTCGTCCATCTGGCGCTTGAAGTCGATGACACGGTAGCGCTGCTTGTGGCCGCCGCCGTGGTGGCGCATGCTGAGCCGGCCGTGGCAGTTGCGGCCGCCGGAGCGCTTTTTCGGCTCCAGCAGCGACTTCAGCGGCTGGACGTCCGACAGCTCATCGAAGGTGAGCTGGGTCAAGAATCTCCGACTGGGGGTAACCGGTTTATGTGCTTTGATTCCCATCGCTGTTATTCCTGAACCGAGATTTTAGATGTTATCGAAGTACTCGATCATCTTCTCGCCCGCCTTCAGCTTGACGAGAGCCTTCCGGTAGCCGGGGCGGTGCCCCTCGTAGCGGCCCATGCGGCGTTTCTTCTCGGGCATGTTCATGATGCGCACCGACTGGACCTTCACGTTGAAAAGCTTCTGGACCGCTTCCTTGATTTCGGGCTTGCTGGCGTCGGGGTGGACTTCGAAGACCGCGTAGTTGCCCTCGTTCTTGAGGTCCACGCCCTTTTCCGTGATGCGGGGGCGCTGGAGCACCTGGTAAATGTCTTTCATCGCCCGAGTACCTCCTGGAGCTGGAGAATCGATGCCTTCGAGAACAGCACCGTGCCGCTGTTCAGCACGTTGTAGATGTTGACCCCGGTGTGGGGGACGAAGGTGGCCTTCGGGAGGTTCCGGGAGGCGAGGACGGCATTGGCGTTGCCCATGTCGTCTACGATGAGGACCTTGCCCGGAACGTCCAGGGTGGCGAGAATGCCCGCCATCGCCTTCGTCTTGTGGCTGGGCACGTCCAGCTGGTCCACCACGAGCACCTGGTTCTGCCGGAGCTTCTCGGACAGCGCCGACATCAGGGCGCCCTTCCGCTTCCGCTTCGGGAACACGTAGGAGTAGTCGCGGGGCTGGGGGCCGAACACGGTCCCGCCGTGCCGCCAGATGGGGCTGCGGGTCTGCCCGGACCGGGCGCGGCCGGTCCCCTTCTGGCGCCAGGGCTTCCGGTTGGAGCCGCTGACCTCGCCCCGCCCCTTGGTGGCGTGGGTGCCGCGGCGCCCGCAGGCGTTATAGTGCCGGACCGCTTCCCAGATCAGGGTCTCCTTCAGCTCGACGCCGAAGACGTCGTCCCGGAGCTCGAGCCGGTCCACCGTTTCGTTGTTCAGGTTCTTGATTTCCACTACTGGCATGATCGTTCTCCCCGATCCTTATTTCTTCTTGACGAAGACGTAGCTGCCGTTGTAGCCGGGCACGGCGCCCTTGAGCAGCACGATGTTCTTCTCCGGAAGGATCCGGACCACCTCCAGGTTCTTCACGGTGACCCCGGCGTCGCCCATGTGGCCGGCCATCCGCATGCCCTTGATGACACGGGAGGGATAGGCCGAGGCGCCGATGGAACCGGGGGCGCGGTGGAACATGGAGCCGTGGGTGGAACCGCCGCCGCCGAAGTTGTGGCGCTTCATGACCCCCTGGAACCCCTTGCCCTTGCTCTTGCCGGTGACGTCCACCTTCTCGTTGATCTGGAACACGCCGTCCGCCTTGATCTCCTGGCCCACCTGGATCTCCTCGAGGGAGATAGTGGGCTTGAACTCGCGGAGAATGCGCGTCGGGACGACCTGCGCGCGGAGGAAATGCCCCTTCACGGGCCGGGTGACCTTCTTGGGAGGACGCCCCTCCACCAGCCCCACCTGGATGGCCTCGTAGCCGTCCCGTTCCAGGGACTTCTTCTGGACCACCACGCAAGGCCCCAGCTGGATCACGGTCACGGGAACCACGCGGCCGTCTCCCTGGAAAATCTGCGTCATTCCAATCTTTTTTCCAATGAGCCCTTCAACCATCGCTCACTCCGTTGTAGTATTATTTGTGATCCGAGCCGAAAGCCTTGATTTCCACGTCGATGGCGGCCGGAAGGTCCATCTTCATGAGCTGATCGAGCGTTTCGGGGGTCGGTTCGAGGATGTCGATCAGCCGCTTGTGGGTCCGGATCTCGAACTGCTCCCGGGACTTCTTGTCCACGTGCGGCGACCGGAGGACGGTGTACCGGTTGATGTTGGTGGGCAGCGGAATGGGGCCCGACACCTTGGCACCGGTACGAAGGGCGATATCCACGATTTCCGACGTGGACTGGTCCAACACCCTGTAATCGTACGCCTTCAAACGGATCCTGATGATTTCATCGATCATACTTCACCAATAGGGCAGAGTTTACGAGCCGAGTTTTACTTCCCGCTCACGGAAATCGTCGGTCTGCTGAAAAAGGGTTTTCGGAACCCCCGCCCGGAGGCGGGTCCCACGAATCGCCGGCAGTGTCGGCCGTGAACGGGGGGCTGTCCGAAATTATCAGGCGTCGCAGCGGAACCCGTCGGGTTCATGCAAGGCCTATAGTAAAAAGAAGACGCACAAGGCGTCACCGGCAAAGACGGGCAGTTTACACCTTGAACCGGAAAAAGCAAGCAAAAAATTCACGGGAAGAAAAAATTGTTCGGGGCCGGCCTGGGTCGACAGCTGCGGGAAAGGACCCAAAGGACCAGAGGGACCCAAAGGACCAAAGGGACGGCAGGGGGCAAAAGCGGCGGGGAAGGATCGGCAGGCGGGAAACCATGGAAGGCCGCGTGGGTCTCAGGGGGCCGTGACGGCGGGGATGACATAGTCCCGGATCAGGATTCCCGCGTCGATCTCGTCCGGCGTGCCCGCCGTGTTCTCCGTCGTCACCAGGACGAGGTCCAGGTCGGGCATGACGTAGATGAACTGGCCGCCGTACCCCCACGCGAAGTACATGGGGTGGCCGGAAATCGTGCGCGACCACCAGCCGGTGTCGTAGGTGAACTCCGCATCGACCGGCCAGATTCCCTCGGCGGCCTGGGCCACGGCCGACGCCGGGAGCAAGCGCCGGCCTTCCCACAGGCCGCCCCGGAGGTAGAGCAGGCCGAACTTGGCCATCTCCCGCGGGGTCATGTAGACGTTGCACCCCCCGGAGTCGACCCCCTGCGGGTCCGGGCACCCCCAGTGCTCGACGGTGATGTTCAGGGCGTCCAGCAGGTTCTCGGCGGCGAAGGCGTGGGTCGGCAAGCCCGTGGCCTGCTGGAGCACGGCCGAGGCCAGGTGGGTGTTGCCGGTGCTGTAATTGAAGGAATTCCCCGGCGCATAGAGCTGCGGCAGCGCGACGATGGCCTGCACCCAGTCGGGGGTCTTCTCGAGGGCGTACTCCGTGCTGTCCTCCGTCCACAGGAGGCCGGACGACATCTGCATCAGGTGCCGCACCGTGATGTCCCGCTTGCCTTGCGGGGCATCGACGAAAAGGCCGGGCAGCACGGCGGACACCGGCGTGTCCCAGCCGTCCAGGCAGCCCTTCTCGACGGCGAGGCCGATCAGCGCCTGTAAAAGGCTTTTGGAGGCCGAGTGGATGTTGTTGGCCCGGGATTTGTCCATGCCCTGGTAGTAGCGCTCGTAGACGAGTTTGCCGTGGCGGACGACCAGCAGGCTGAAGATGCAGGAATTGCCGGCGATGGAGTTGCCCCCCGCCTCCAGCAGCAGCGGGTCCAGGCCCTCGGCCTCCGGGGTGGAGAAGTGCCAGTCGGCGGTGTCGTCGCGCGGGTCGGTGTAGGTGGGGTTGCTCTCGTACCAGCGGCCGGCCGGGGGATGCATCCGCCGCAGCAGGCCCAGGCAGTCCGCCGCGTCCACCCTGCCGTCGTCGTTGACGTCGGCGTTGGCGGGGGCGCTGAACTGGTTCGGCATCAACGAGCCCGCCAGGTACTTCTCCAGATTCCCCAGGTCCTTCGAGTTCACCGCCCCGTTGCGGTCGAGGTCGCCGGGCGACCGTGGCGGGATACACCCGTCACGGGCGCACAAGGGCATGCCGGAAAACAACACGCTGAAAAGGGCCAACATCACCAGCCGCATCGGAGTCCCCCGGGCGTCGGATCGGCGTTGCATCCCTGCCTTCAGATCAGCGTGAAACCCGCTTCCTGACCGGCCTTCCGGTCGAAGGTCAGCGTCGATTCCGCTCCGGAAAGCCTGCCACAGATGCAGATCAGGAGATCAACCAGTTCCAGCCGGGTTTTCAGGCCCAACCGGATCAGTTCCCTGACACGGTCGACCTGCTCGAATTCCAGGACGGGCATCAGGGTCAGGGCATCCAGCGCTTCCAGAATGGCCGCCTTGTCGAGACCGTACACGGATCGCAGAACCCAGATCAGCTCCATCACCACCGGCAACGTGATCAGGAAGCTCTCGCCCTCTTCCTCCGCACCGGCCAGCAATCGACGAACCCGCTCGGCCTGGGCACGGTCATCGTTGACCAGGAACCGCACCAGGACATTGGTGTCCAGTGCCTTCATTTCCAGTTCTCCCAGTGAAGGGTCCGGACTGCTTCGTCCATCTCTTCAACGGTTGCGGTTTGCTGTGTTTTTCCCGACAGGCAACCGAAGACGTCCGACACTTTGCGCGTCACCGGCCGGACGAGGATGACCCCGGAGTCGGTGAGCTGAAAATCGAGCTTGTCCCCCGCCCCCAGGTGGATCCGGTCCCGGATTTCCTTGGGCACCGTGACCTGGCCCTTGCTAGTCATCGTGGCAATGCTCATCTCGGCCCTTCCTTACCAATTCGTCCGCTTTTTATTATATCGTAAGGAGAATGCCGGTGAAAGAGGAATTGGCATGGCCGTCCCTGCAAGAATTCGGATTCCGGGGGGCAGCCGAACCTGTGGCGCCATCTCCCCGCAGGCGCTTTAGCGGCTGCGTTCCTACCAGCATGATGAGGGTCGAATGTCCGCGGCGGCTTGACAACGCCGGTGCCGGCGCCTACAATGCCGCCTCCGAAACCCCTCAGGGGGGGCGATGCCGGGAGCAAAACGCGGCATCCGGGAACCGGGTCCGCCCGGAACGCGATGCGGGGCGTGACTTCGCGAGGAGGTATCGACGAACAACCATGGGCAGACCGGACCCCATTGACGGCAACGATCCCGGCCCGGCCTCGGCCCGGCCCCTCCTGATCCGCAAGCACCCGCCGGCGGGGAGAATGTTCGTCCTTGGCCTGCTCTCCTGGTCCCTGGGCAACCTCGCCGCGGACCAACTCCTCGGACGCCCTCCGGAGTACGTCGGCGGCGGCCTGCTGACCGCCGCCTGGCTCCTCGTGTTCAGCGCCTTCTGGCTGAACGCCGTCGCCTGCGTCGCCTGGTCCCGCGTGGGGCTGGAGATCGGCCCCGACGGTGTCACCGTCCGGGAGGCGGAGCACTTCGGCCTCGGGGAACAGCGCTTCCCCTGGGCCGCCCTGACCGGCACCTCCCCGGTGGACGGGGCGATCCTGCTCCACGAGGCCGGCCGGGTCACCCCCGTGGACACCCGCGACCTGCTGGCCGGCGCCGACTGGATCGCCCGCCGGGCTTGGGCGGCCCGGCCCCCGGGACACGCCACGACCCCGGACGAAAGCGCCCCGGGCGCCGGCACCGCGTCGCCTTGCCCCGGGACCCCGCCCCCGGGGGTGGATCCCGCCGGGGAACCGGCAGGCCCGGGAGATTCCGCCCCCCTCGACGCCCCGGGCGCCAACCCGCCCCCCGCCGGGGTCCCGCCCGATACGGACGCCCTTTTTCCCGAGGGGGGCCCCGCCGGGGATTCGCCCGACCCGGCCGATCCCCCGCCGCCGGCGGCCGACAACGTCCCGGCGGTCCGTTCCGCCGTGCTCCCTGACGCCGGCGTTGCGTACTTTCCCCCCGCCGGCGAGCCGACCGACGCCGACTGGCCGGCCGGCTTCCGCGACGCCTCCGACGACCGGGTCCTGGAGCGCTGGGTCCTCGACGGCGAGGCCCGTCTCCGCCTCCTCCAGTGGACAGCGGCCCTGGCGGGCGCCGCCTGGGTGGGCGCGGCGGCCGTGACCGCCATGGGAGAGGCCCTGCGGGTCGGCCGGCCCGAGACCTTCCACCACTACGTCTACCGCGGCTTTCTGCCCTGCCTCGCGACCCTGCTGGCCGGCTTCGCCCTGTCAGGGTGGATCCGTCGCGTGGTGCGGGCCTGGGTTGGCCGCCGGGACCTGGCCGGTTGGAACGTCCCGCCGGGGTCCCGCGCCGGGTCCGACGCCCCCCTCTCCCGGGAGGGGTTCCGGGTCCTGGACCGGGTGTTCGGCCGCCTGGAAACCCTGTTCTTCACCCATTTCGTCTGGTTGATGGGCCCCCTGGTCCTCGCCCGGGCGGGTTACCCGCTGTGCCTGCGCACCCTGACCCCCCTCTGCGCCGCCTACCTGGCGGGCAACCTCCTCGTGGCCCTCATCGCCTCCGCCCCCCTGCTCGCCCCCGCACGAAGAGGCCCCGGCAGGCCGAGGTAGGCTGTAGTCCCTACGAAGTAAGATCTTTGGCAAAATGAGCAAGATTTGAGATCATCGGTGGGCTCCCACCGCTTTCAGAGCGGGGAAACCCGGTGCGGGGACGGAGGAGGGAATCCCGGCCGCGTCGTCCGGCATGCCCCGGGGCTAAAATGCCCCACTGGTTCTGATCCGGTTCCGGAATCGACGTATCCGGTCTCTCGCAAGGACGTCCGGACGCAAAGCCTCGCAAAGGAATCCTCCTTTTCCGGTTCCGGCTTTGCGTCTTTGCGCCTTTGCGAGAGGTAAAGACCGCCTGTTTTTTTCTGGAGCGTCCGGATGATCCGTGTCCATCCGTGTTCATCCGTGGTTTCTCTCCAGTTTATCCGGGTTGGGCTGTAGACTGTAGGTCCGGAGTGTTCTTATCGGGGTCGGTATCGGTATCGTAATCGCTGTCGCAATCGCTGTCGCAATCGCTGTCGCTGTCGCTGTCGCAGTCGCTGTAGCTGTCGCGGTCGCAGTAGCTGTCGCTGTCGCAGCCGGGATCGCCGGCCCCCTTGACGATGGCGCCCCGCAACCCTCGATCTTCCCCCTTCCCTGAGGAGTGCGGCGCGAAGGGACAAAGGGACCTAAAGGAGCAAAAGGACCAAAGGGACAGGCTGAGCCGGCGCGGAAGGCGGCGTTGAGGGGGCCTGCCACACAAGCAGGCGCTTTGGCGGCCTTCCTTTGCGAACTTGGCGCCTTGGCGAGATCACGAACCAATTTCTTTGTCAGCTTGGCGCCTTGGCGAGATCACGAACCAATTTCTTTGTCAGCTTGGCGCCTCGGCGAGATCACGATCCGATTTCTTTGCCAGCTTGGCGCCTTGGCGAGCGCGGATTCGGATCTCGATCTCGCCAAGGCGCGAAGACCGCAAAGAAAACGGGGCCCGACCTTCGCAGAACCCAACCGGGGTTTGCGCTTCGGGGGCCCTGGACCTCCCCGAAGGGGAGGAGGCGTCCCAGCCGGGGGCAAGGCGCGGGCGCCGGCCACTAACGTGCAACGTGCCGTTCTGCAGGGGCGCCCGCGGCGCCGCCCCCGGAACGCGGCGGCAGAGGGAGCAACCGCACCCTGAAAGGGTGCTGGGAAAGCGGGTTTTCCCCGGCCCCTGCTCCCCGGACCGGAAGGCGCACTCGGAGAAGCCGCCCCGCAACTCAACACGCAGCGTTCGTGTGATTCGTGGTTTTTGTTCCGTGTATTGCGTGGTCCCTCTTCCGCTGTCCCCCGGCGGCGTCAGGGCGTCGCGCGGGCCATCAGGACCAGGTCCACCGCGTTGGTCTTCCGGTCGCCGTCGATGTCGCCGCAAGCCAGTGGGCCGGGTACACGGGAGCGCACCGCGGCGAGGGCGTCGGCGAGGCCCTGCCGGTCGGCCGCCGTCCGCTGGGTGTCCCAGTTCAGGTCGCAGGGGTCGACTGTCAGGCCCACGGCGCCATCGCGGGGGGTCCCCACGGCCACGCCGCCCGGCCAGACGGCGCCCGCCGCCAGGCAGACCGTCTGCGAGAGCTTCGCGGGGGTCGACCCGTTCAGCGGGTAGGTCACCCCGACCCCCGTCCAGGTGCACCCGCCGTCGCCGCTCACCCAGGTCCCCAGGTCCGCGGTCCTCAGGTAGACCACGCCCGGGCGCAGGGGGTCCGGCGTCGCGTCCAGCGCGGCGGAGAGAACGTCCCGCCAGGGGGCATCCGGCGGGCAGGCCTCGCGGAGTGCGCGCCAGTTCTCCCCGCCGTCCACGCTCTTGAGGATTCCCACCGACGGAATGACCCCGTAGAGGGTCCCCGGAACGCCGGGGTCGGGCGCGACCCTCTCCAGCAGCGGGGGCGTCTGGCCCCAGGTGGCGCCCCCGTCGGCACTCACCATGAACCCGTTGGTGGTGCAGGCGTAGAGGGTCCCCTCGGTGAAGGGGTCGAAGGCCACGTCCCAGGTGGGGCCGATGAAGCGCGGGGTCCAGTTCAGGGCGCCGTCGGTGGTGAAGGCGGCCCCGCCGGAGAAGAAGACGAACTCCATGCGGCAGGTGCCGTTCCACAGGTGGCTGACGTCGAAGGGATCGACGACGATGGCGTTCACCCCGAGGTAAACGAGGCCGTTGCTGGCCGCGGACCAGGCGCCCCCGCCCGCGTCGCGCCGGAAGACGCCCCCGCCGTCCGTCCCGGCGTAGAGGGTCCCCGTGGGCGCCGCCGCGATCACGTTCAGCCGGAGGTCGGCGGGGCCGCCGCCCACCGGGGCCCAGCCGGAGGCCCCGTCCGGGCTGCGGAGCACGCCGGCCCCCTGGATGCCCGCCAGCATGGAACCGGTCCCCGACGGGTCGGCGGTGAGGCACTCGACCCGGGTGTTGGTGAGCCCGGCGTTGGAGGCGGTCCAGGTGCCCCCCCCGTCGGTGCTGCGCAGGACCCCCTCCGGCACGGTCCCCAGGAGCAGTTCGGTAGAATTCGGGTGGATGGCGAGACCCTGGCAGACCTTCGTCGCCAGCCCCGCCCAGGTGGACCCGTTGTTGGTGGTCTTCCAGAGCCCCCCCCGGGACGGGTCGCCCCAGATGTCCCGGGTGTTCCCCCCCAGGAAGAGGGTCCCCGGGTTGGCAGGGTCCACCGTCACCACACCCACGTCGGCGTCCGCGGTGGGGGTGGCGACGATGGTCCAGGTCTGGCCGTCGTCGAGGCTGCGGCGCAGAAGGTTGTAGATGTCGAAGACCCAGAGGGTCCGCGGGGTGGTGGCCGCCACCGCCATGCGGTCGCCCAGGATCTGCTCGAACATGTCGCCGCCGTCCAGGCGGGTCCAGGCGTTCCCGCCGTCGATGCTGCGATAAACGCCCGTCCCGGCCGCGTAGATCACGTTGTGGGTCACGGGGTCCGCGACGATCCGCCGCGGGGTCGCCCCCGTCTTGTAGACTTTCCCGGGATCGGCGACGGCGGCCCAGGTGTCGCCGCCGTTGAGGCTGCGCTGGACGGCCCCCCCCGTCACGGCGAAGAGGGTGCTGGGGGTCGTGGCGTCCATGGCCAGGGACTCGACGCCCCACAGGATGAGCCGGCTCCAGGCGGCGCCGCCGTTGGTCGTGCGCAGAAGTCCCAGCTCGTGACCCCACACCCAGACGCGGTCCGCGTTCTGCGGGTCGACGATCAGGCCTTCCGCCCCCCCCTCCCAGTTCTCGGCCCCGCCGGCGTAGGTCCAGTGAACGCCGCCGTCGGTGCTCTTGAAGGGCCCGCGGTCGGCGGTCAGGGCCCAGGCCACCAGGGGGTTCAGCGGGTGGATGGCCACGGCGGCGACGTCGCCGCCCGCGGGGCCGTCTCCCGTGAGGCGGTTTGAGCCCGCCGTCGCCGGCGCCGCCAGGACGGCAGCCAGCGCCACGATCGCCAGGGATCTCGAAAACCAGGGTCGGGTCATGTCTCCTCCTCCTCTCCGGCCTATGGGTACTGATGAGCGAAAGGCCCCGAGGTCGCAAGCTCGCGCGCCCCGTTCCACCCGCGGCAGATCCGCGAGTTTAGCAGAGAATGCTGGAAAGATAAACCGGGATCTGACGCCGGCGGCGTTTACCGGGCGCCGCGGGGCACAGCCTTCCTGGCGGGCTGCTTCACCGGCCTGACGGTTTTCCCCTTCACCGGGGCCTTGCCCCCGCGAGCCTTCCCCTTGACCGTCGGGGGAGGCTTGGCGTTCTTCCCGGCCTTCCGGGCCGGGGCCGGACGGACGGAGGGGGCTTTGCCCCGGGCCTTCGGGGCAGGCCTGGCGGCGGCCTTCCCCCGGGCCTTCGGGACCTTGCCCCGCACGGTGGAAGGCGCCTTCTTCCCCGCGGGCGGCGCATCGACGCGGGACGGGTTGCCGGGGTCGCGGGACGCCGACGGGCCCGTCTCGTCCGTGACCCACGCGTTTTCGGGAACGGGCGGCGCCGGCGCCCCCGCGGCGGGAGCGCCCCCCGGGCCCGGCAGCAAGGGAGGAGAACCGGGCGGCGCCGCGGCGGCCGGGGGGACCGTCACCGGAAGACCGGCAAGGGGGGGTGACGGCGGCGGGGGTGAAGGAGCCGGTTCCGGGAAGAGGTCCCTCTCCTTCACTGCCGCCAGGAAATCGTGGGCGGCGGGGGCGGCGGTCCGTCCCCCGTACCCGCCGTTCTCGACGAGGAAGGCGAAGGCGAGGGGGTTTGCGCCCTCCCCGGGGGGATCGGCAAAGCCGATGAACCAAGCGTGGGACTGCTTGTCCCCGGAAGCGTTCTGGGCGGTCCCCGTCTTGCCCCCGACCCCCAGGCCCTCGACGGCGGCCCGCCGCCCGGTCCCCTCCGTCACCACCCGGACCATCCACTCGCGGAGCCGCGCGGCGTCGGCCGGGTCGCGGAAGGCGGCGGCCGGGGCCGGGGTCTGATCCCGCGGCGACAGGGCGAGGCACGGGTCGACCCGGAAACCCCCGTTCGCGGCGAGAGCGGCCACGCGCGCCATCTCCAGGGGGGTCACCGTGATCATGGCCTGCCCGTAGGCGTTGTCGGGGAGGTTCGGCTCCAGGGCCGCGGCGTCCTTCACCCCCGCCAGCTGCAGGCCCAGCGTCGAACGGCAGAAGGCGAAGAGGGGGCCGGCGCCCAGGCGCGTCCCCAGCCAGGCGAAGTAGACGTTGCACGACTCGATCAGGGCCCGGGGCATGGCGATCCGCCCGTGGGCCCGTTCCGTCCGGTCGTCGGTGACGCCCCGCTTGTGGAGTTTCCCGCCCCACGTCCAGGGGACCACGGTCTCGTGAGTGCAGATCGTGGCCTCCCGGTCCGGGTCCATCCCTTCGGCCAGTGCCGCCGCCGCCGTCACCACCTTGAAGGTGGAACCGGGCGGGTAGATCTCGAAACGGCAACGGTCCCGGGCCGCGTAGCCGTCGGGCCCGTGGATGGTCCGCAGGCGGGCGGGGTCCGGGGGGAGGTTGGGGTCGAAGCCCGGCAGGCTCAGGCAGACCAGGAGGCCCCCGTCCGCGGCGTCCAGGACCGCCGCGGCCCCCGCCGTCCGCGGGACGCCGTCGATGACGGGGAAGTTCTTCCGGAGGGCTTCCGCCGCCGCGGCCTGCAGCCGGATGTCCAGGGCCAGGACCACGTCGCGGTCCTTGCGGAGGACTTCGCCCAACCGGCCGTCCGGGTAGGCCCCCCGGTCGCGGAACGGCCCCGCGAGGCCGCTGTAGTCGGCAAAGACCACCCGGTTGCCGTCCACCAGCTCCACGCGCTCCACGTAGCGGTACCCGCGCAGGTGGTTGTCGAAGCGCTTCTCCACCGTGCGTTCGTCGGACCAGTAGTCCTGGAAGCACCCCAGCAACTGGACGGTGAGCGGCCCGAAGGGGTAGACGCGCCTGCGGCCGTCGGCCGCGGGGGGGTCCAGCCCCAGTTCACGGGCGACGACGGCCGCGCGCGCCACCTCGTCCGCTTGTGCCGCCGCCAGCGGGAGGCCGTTGCGGTCCCGGATCACCCCGCGGGGGATGGCGTCCGCCAGCGCCAGCACCCGGCGGTTGACGGCCCAGCGGCGGACGCCGTCCGCCTGAGGGACCAGGCAGGGCCGCACCAGGACCGCATCGGCGTCGGGGCCCATCACCCGCCACGCCTGGTTCCCCGCCAGGAAGAGGGTGAGCAGCACCGCGGCGGGGACGGGGAGGGCCGCCCAGGGGAGCTTGACGGGGCGCGGCTCCTCCGGCCGGGGCCGCGAGGCGACGTTGATCATGAGGCCCACCAGGAGGAAGGCGGCGATGGTGGCGGACTTCCCGTACCCCACGAGGGGGAAAGGGATGCCCGTCAGCGGGAGCAGCCCCACGGCGCCGGCGCTGATCACCGCCGCCTGCACGCCGAAGAGGAGGGCGAGGCCGAAACCCAGGTAGCCGGCGTAGACGTGCCGGGCGCGGTAGGCGTGCAGCACCATCATCCCGAAGAGGAAAGCGCAGCCGCCCAGGAGGAGCGCCACGGCGGCGAAGCCGAAGACCTCGCCCGACGAGGCGAGGATCAAGTCCGTGTGGCCGGCGGGAACGAACTGGGGAGAGGAGAGCCCGGCCCCGCTCCCGGAGGTCCCCCCCGACGCGAAGGCCCAGAGGGACTCGGCGAGCTGGAGCCCGCCGGGGCGGTGGTTGTCCCACGGGGAGAGCCACATCTCGATCCGGGTGGTCACCGTCTGGAAGGTGGCGTGGCGGTAGCAGTACCAGAACGCCCCGGTCAGGAGGGCGAACCCGGCCAGGCCCAGCACCACGCGGCGCGACACCACGGCGAAGAGGCAGACGAAAACGAGGTAGAGCACCAGGGCGGGGCCCAGGTCCTTCTGGAGGAAGAAGAAGACCAGGGAGGCCGCCATGAAGACCGCCACGGGGCAGATGTCCCGGATGCGCGGGAGCGAGACGAAACCGATGCGGAAGGCGTCCAGGGAGCGCAGCTCGTTCTCCCGCTCCGAGAGATAGGCCGCCAGGAAGAGCACCACGAGGAGCTTGACGAACTCCACCGGCTGGAAGCCGAAGAGGTTGATGCGGGTGTCGGTCCCCTCGGGGCCGGTGCCGAAGAGGACCAGGAGCGCCGAGAGCCCGAGGGCGGCCAGGATGGTCAGGTACTTGTAGCGCTCGAGGTCCGCGAGGCGGACGACCCCGGCCGCCAGGGCCAGGACGACGCAGGCCCCGGCCACCCCCTCGGTGTAGGTGAAGGCCAGCGGGTTGTCCCGGAGGGGGTCCTGGAACTGGTAGAGCACCACGGCGGTGAAGGCGGTGAGGAGGAGGGCCGCAGGGAGGTACAGTTCGCCCCCGGAACGCCCCCGCGAGCGCAGGAAGAGGTGAACCAGGAGGAACAGCGCCGGGAAGGCCCCCAGGTGGATTCGCCAGGCCTTGCGGGCCTCCTCGGGCGACCGGACCGCGAGCGCGCGGCGGAGGTCCTGCCAGGCGGCCGGGGTCAGCCCGGGGACCGCGTTGGTGCGGAAGGTCTTCCCGTCGATGCCGAGACAGGCCTGAAGGGAGATGTGCATCCGGCCCCACCACCCGGCCTCGCGGAGGGCCCGTTCGATCCTCCCGGCCAGAAGATCCACCGTCGCCGGCGGGAGCCCTCTCGCCAGGACCCCCCGGAGGTCCCGCGCCGATGCGGATCCCAGGAAGAGCGGGCCGGGGTCTTCCCCCGTCGATGCCCCGCTGCCCTCCGTTGCGGGCGGGGAACCGGGGGCGGGGCCCGGCGAGGCGGGGCCGGACGGCTCTCCCGGCGGCGCCGGGGCCGGCATGGCCGTCCCGCCGCCTTCCGGAACCGCCGGCTCGGAGATGGCACCGGCCCTCCGCTCCATGCCCGGCGGGAGGGAAATGGCCGGGGTGCGGGAGGCCGTGCGGCTCCAGGCGGGAGGGTGCGCACAGGCGTTGATCCGCGCATCGCCCGCGGCGAGACCCGCGAGGAGTACCGCGGCGCCCGCCGCCAGCAGCATGATGAGTTCCAGGTTCCGGTACCGCCAGACGTTCCCTTTCATCCCACCTTCCCGGCCGGGGACGTTTCGGGGTCAGGATGCTCAGGCCCCACGGTATGCCATCGCCGGCAGGGAAGTCAAGGCCCGCCGAACCGGGGTGTGATCGCCGAAGCATCCCCCCCTGATTGGATAGCGGACCTTCCCGGATGTTTCATCGTGAAAGTCCCGGACCGCACCTCAGGGTTTCAGGCTGTCCAGAACCAGTTCCATGGCCTCGTAGGTGACGGTGTCGCAGATCCGCTCCACGGCCTTGGTGAGCTCGGTATCGTGGCTCATGATGGCGTTCTGGACCATGAAGACCCGGAAGTCCAGGTCCTTGGCGCCGTGGTAGGTGGCCAGCACGCAGCCGGTGGCGCTCAGGCCGCAGAGGAAGAGGGTGTTGACCCCCTTTTCCCGGAGGATCTTTTCCAGGTCCGTTTTTTTGAAGCCGCTGGGGTGGTTCTTGATCACCTTGGGGTCCCCGGGCTCGACCTTGACGGAGGCGGGGAACTCGAAAGCCTCGGTGCCGGGCTTTGGGCCCTGCTTCGGGTCGGTGTGGTACACCAGGATCACGGGGAGTTTGTGCTCGCGGAACTTCTCGATGCAGGCCCCGATGTACAGGAAAGCGATGGTGCGGTCCTTTTCCGGGACCCACTTGAGGAACGCGTTCTGGATGTCGATCACCACCAGAGCGGGCTTGACCGGCTTCGCCGGCTCCGGAGGGGGGTCCGCGGCCACGACGGCCACGCCCGACACGACAAGGGCCAACAGCAACGACAGCACGTGTTTCATGGATGCCTCCCGGTTTGCAGCGTCAAGGGAGGTATACGGGGGCGGCGGCCGGTTGTTCGAGGCGAGGGGGGCGGGGCGGCCTGAAATAAAAAACGGGTTCCAGGGTCTGGGGAGGCGGAACCCGCTTAGGGGGTAATTCAATTTCGCAAGGGAGTTTACACGGGAATTCCTGAAAATGTCAAGCGTTTTTTTCGCTTTTTCGTCGGACCAGGCGTTCGAAGAGGCCCAGGTAGGCCTCCACCACGGTGTCCCACGCGTAGTGCGCCGCGGCGCGCGCCCGTGCCCGAGCCCGCAGCGACGCGGCGCCCGCGGGGTCGTCCTCGAAGGCCTGGAGCCGGGCGAGCGCGCCGGCCGCGTCGGCGGCGTCGAAGAGGACCCCGGCGTCGCCCACCACCTCGCGGTTTTCCGGGGTGTCGAGGCAGAAGACCACGTTCCCCGACGCCAGGTTCTCCACCAGGGCCGGGTGGGTCCCCCCCACTTCCGTGGCGTGGAGGTAGGCGTGGGCGTTGGACACCAACTCCCGGTACCCCTCGCCGTAGATGGCACCGGGGAAGCGGATCCGGGGGTCTTTCGTGGCCTTGAGGGCGGCGATGTACTCCTTGGCGTACGGCGCGTCGCCCACCACCAGCAACTTCCGGTCGGTCTTGAGGCCCTCGAAGAGCCGGACGACGAGGTGGGCGTTGTTCTCGGGCTCCAGGCGGCTCACGTAGAGGTAGTAGTCCCCGGGCCCCACCCCGAGCCGCGCCAGGGTCTCGCCGGGCGGCGTGTCGAACGGGTCGGCCCCGTAGGGGATCATGGTCGTCTCGGTCCGGTGCCGGTCCCGGTAGTAGCGCTGGATCGCGACGGCGTCGGTCACCACCGCCGAGGGGAACCAGCACGACAGCGTCTCGGACACCCGGTAGTGAAGCCGCCCCAGGGCGTTCCACTTCCTCCGGTTGCGCTCCAGGCCGTCCACGTTGAGCACCACCTTCTTCCCCGTGAGGCGGGGCACCCAGCAGCAGAAGGCGTTGGCGGCGTTGCAGACCAGGAGCACGTCGAAGCGGCGGAACAGGGCGTGCAGGACGGAGAGGACGGTGTGGGAGACCGTGTCCAGGTACTTGTGGCGCACGGCGGGCAGCCGCACCAGGCGGACCCCCTCGTGCTCCCGCAGGCCGCGGGGCACGTAGTGGTTCCGGCCGTAGACGGTGACGGCGTGACCCCGCTTCACCAGGCGGACGGCCAACTCCTGGGCAAAGGTCTCGAAGCCGCCGTAGTTGGCGGGGATCCCCCGGGTCCCCAGGATGGCGACCCGCAGGGGACGCACCCCCTCGGACACACCGGCTGTCATGTCCACCTCGAGGGAATATTGAACCACGAACCACACGAACCACACGAAAGGAATCCGGAGCCGGTTTGTCCTGTCATGTTCCCGAAGCCCCGAGGCCCATCCAATACGGCCCTATGAAAGCAGACTGACCTCAGTCGATTGACGGATTTCATCTCGCCAAGGTTATCCTGCGTCACGGCCGGAAGAACCCGCGAACGGCGGTGATCACCTCGGTCGCTTCCTCATCGGCGAGGCCCTGGTACATGGGCAGGGACATGACTTCCCGGGCGCATGCTTCCGAAACCGGGAAGGCGCCCTCGGCGTACCCCAGGTGCGCGTAGGCCTTCTGGAGGTGCAACGGCAGCGGGTAGTGGACGGCGGTGCCGATCCCGAGCCCCGCGAGGTGCTGCCGGAGGGCGTCCCGACGGGCGGTGCGGACCACGAACTGGTGGTACACGTGCGTCGCCCCGGGGGCGGTTTTCGGCAGGACCAGGTCCCCGACGCCCTCCAGTTCGCCGAGGTAGCGACCGGCAATATGTGCGCGCGCCGCGTTCCAGTCGGGAAGCCGTTTCAGCTTGGCGTCCAGGAAAGCGGCCTGGATGGCGTCCAGCCGGGCGTTGTAGCCCTCGAACTCGTGGCTGTACCGGGCACTCTGCCCGTGGTTGCGCAGGGCGAGGCACTTGTGGGCCACGGCCTCGTCGCGGGCCGTGATGAAGCCGCCCTCGCCGAAGGCCCCCATGTTCTTGGTGGGGTAGAAGCTGAAGGCCGCGGCGTCTCCGAGGCTGCCGGCGACCCGCCCGTCCAGCGCGGCGCCGTGGGCCTGGCAGGCGTCTTCCAGCAACCAGAGGCCATGTTTCCGGGCGATCTCCAGGATGGGACCCATGTCGGCCGGGTGGCCGTAGAGGTGGACCGGGACGATGCCGCGGGTCCGGGGGGTGAGGGCCGCCTCGAGTTTCGCGGGGTCCAGGCCGTAGTGGACCGGTTCGATGTCCGCGAACACGGGCCGGCAGCCGCACTGGGTGATCACCTCGGCGGTGGCGATGAAGGTGAAGGGGACCGTGACGATCTCGTCCCCCGGTTCCACGCCCAGGGCGAGGATGGCCAGGCGCAGGGCGTCGGTTCCGCTGTTGACGGCCACGCCGTGGGGCGCGCCGCAGAAGGCCGCGAAGTTCGATTCGAAGGCGGACACCGCGGGGCCGCCGATGAAGGCGCTGTTGAGAATGGCCTCGCGCACGGCGGCGAGGGCCTCGTCCAGGATCTCCCGGTTCTGCCGGGTCAGGTCGAGAAAGGCTACGCTCATTCCAGGCTCCTTGGGGCCGCCGACCGGCGGCGCAGATTTCGAACGGGCGATTATGCACCATTCCCCCGCGGATGGCAATCCGGATGCGTGGAGCACGGTGAAGGGGTTTAGGCTGTAGGCTGTAGGCTGTAGGCTGTTAGGCTGAAGGCTGTTAGGCTGAAGGTTCGGAGGTCTTCCCATCGGCATCGGTATCGGCATCGGTATCGCTATCGGTATCGCTGTCGGTATCGGTATCGCCATCGGTATCGCCATCACCATCTCCATCGCCTTCAGGCTCGGTGGCCGAAGGGGTTTTCGCGCCCATCCCCTCAAAGCCGTTTTTGTGCAACACGCGCGAGGTCCCAGGACCACGCTTTGCTCCCGCCGCCTTCGGGGCGGGGGCGGAACGGCCTGGGGTTCGCGTGTTCCCGGGGCGCCGCCGCGGACGCCCCTCACGCCGACCGAGACGGTGGCGAATCGCCGGCGTCCGCGGCTTGCCCCGGGCTGAATCGTCCTTCCCCTTCGGGGAATCCGGGGAGGGGGGGATAAATTGTCTCGGGATCGGACGTTCGCAGGGCCCAACCGGGATCGGACGTTCGCGGGGCTCAACCGGGATCGGACGTTCGCGGGGCCTGGCTCGAGCTTGGACGTTTGCCGAACCCGACCGGGGTTGGCGCTTCGAGGGCCCGGGCCCTCCCCAACGGGGAGGGGGCGTCTGAGCCGGGGGCCAGGCGCGGGCGCCGGCCGCGTACGTGCAACGGGCCGTTCGTTCCGGGCGCCCGCGTCGCCGCCCCCGGAACGCGGCCGCGGGGGGAGCATTCGCACCCTGAAAGGGTGCGGGGAAGGCGGGCTTTCCCGGCCTGAACTCCCCGGAAGGCTGCATCCGGAGATGCCGGGCCGCGGAGCGCGTTGCGAAGGGACAAAGGGACCTAAAGGACCAAAGGGACAGGCTGAGCCGGCGCGGCAGGCGGCGCTGACGGAGCATGCGACACGCGTCGGCGCTTTGGGGTCTTCCTTGGCGCCTTGGCGAGAGCCGGTCCGGATCCTGATCTCGCAAAGGCGCAAAGCCCGCAAAGAAAACGGGGCGCCGGGGATGCGGCCAGGGGGCACAAAACTCGCCTTCACCGGGTCGCCCCGCCTTCGGGAGAAAGCTTCCGGAAGGTCTCTCACAAAGGCACGGGGGCACGGAGAAGAACCATAAGGATTGTTGATTCAATTAAATACGACTTTCATTTCTCCGTGCCTCATTTTTTGGTAATTCTACATTTTTTGCGTATTCTGTGCTTCTTTTCCTTCCGCGCTTGATCCGTTTCCGTGTTCACCCGTGGCTCGCTTCCGATTTTCCCTCCCGGCGTCCGGCGTTCCCTGTTAAGATTCCGGAGAGGAGAAAACCATGCCCGAACCCGTGGGGAATCCATTGAGAGCTTCCGCCTGGCGCATCCTGCGTGCCGCCCTGGACGCCGTCGACCCGGGGGCGGCGGTGCGTCGGCACCTGCGGCGGTCCGGCGGGCGCCTGTTCGTCGGGGACCCGGCCGACCCCGGTCCGGTTTTCGACCTCGGGGCCTTCGACCGGGTCCTGGCGGTGGGCGCCGGGAAGGCGGGGGCCTCCATGGCCGCCGCCGTGGCGGAACTCCTGGGGGACCGGCTCTCCGGCGGCCTCGTCGTCACCAAGTACGGCCACGGCGGCGGAGTGGTCGGAACGGGGCCGGTGGAGGTCGTGGAAGCCGGCCACCCGGTCCCCGACGCGGCCGGCGTCCGCGCGGCGCAGCGGATCGCCGGGCTCCTGGAGGGGGCCGCGGCGCGCGACCTGGTCCTGTGCCTGCTCTCCGGCGGCGGTTCCGCCCTCCTCACGGCCCCCGCGGACGGGGTCACCCTGGAGGACCTGCAAGCCCTCACCCGCGTCCTGCTTGCGTGCGGGGCCCCGATTCACGACATCAACACCGTCCGCAAGCACCTCTCCCGGGTCAAGGGCGGTCAACTGGCGAGGTTGGCCGCGCCGGCAACCGTGGTCAGCCTCATCCTCTCCGACGTGGTGGGCGATCCCCTGGAGGTGATCGCCTCGGGACCGACGGTGCCGGACCCCGCCACCTTCGCCGACGCCTGGGACGTGCTGGTCCGTCACGGGGTCCTGGATGCCGTCCCTCCCCCGGTCCGGGCCCATCTGACCGAGGGGCTCGAGGGCCGGGCGGCCGACACCCCCAAGCCCGGCGATCCCCTCTTCGGCCAAGTTCACAACGTTCTCGTGGGAAACAACCGCCAGGCCGCCCTGGCCGCCGCGGCGGAGGCCTCCCGCGGCGGGTTCCGCCCCATCGTCGTCTCCGACCGCCTCCAGGGGGAGGCCCGCGCGGCAGGACGCATCCTGGCCGGCCTCGCGAGGAGCGCGGCTGCCGCGGCACGGGGTCGGCCCGAAAATTGGACACCCGCTCTTCCCCCCGCTTCCGGTCTGGCTGGCGAGCCCTTCCGCCCCGGCGAGAACAGGACACCCAACCACTGTCCGGATGCCGGCGCTTCCTTTTCCGACGGCATCCCCCCCCGGGTCGCAACACCCCCGGCGCCCCTCTGCCTCATCCTCGGCGGGGAAACCACGGTCACGCTGCGGGGGGAAGGACTGGGCGGCCGCAACCAGGAGACGGCCCTGGCGGCGGCCCTGGAACTGGACGGCCTCGAGGGTGCCTTGGTGGTCTGCCTGGCCACCGACGGCGGCGACGGGCCCACCGACGCCGCCGGCGCCTTCGCGGACGGGGAGACGGTCTCGCGCGCCCGGGCCCTCGGCCTGGACCCGGCGGACCACCTCGCCCGCAACGACGCCTACCCCTTCTTCGCCGCGCTGGGCGACCTCGTCGTCACGGGCCCCACCCGCACCAACGTCAACGACCTGGCGCTGGTGATCGTGCATCCGGGGCAAACCGGCCCTGGCAACCTGCTTCAGCGCTTTCCTCCCGGGAGGCGTTCTTTTAACTGACCTCCTCAACTCCGGGGCCGGGGTGCCCCGTGCGGCAGGGTCATTCCTATCCCGAAGGGATTGAGGAAATTAGCCGGCGGGTACTCCCCCGGAGGGGGTGTTCCCGCGGGGAAAAGCGGCCGCGAGAAGGGCCGGCGCCCCGGAGGCGGCGCCGGAAAAAGGTCCACGGGCCCTCCTGCACTTCCAGGGTGCCCTCCGGAACCATGGCGGCAGCCCATGGAACGGCGCGCGTCGGCGTCGTGGAGTACGGCGCGGGGGCCGCCGTAGCGCCGCCTTGGCCCTTGCCGAGGAAAAGGCGCGGGGCCCCGCATCACTCCGACGGCGGTTCCGCGCGGCGGCGCAGCGAGTCGAACCACAGCCGGGCCCCCCGGATGCAGGGGACCAGGGCCGAACCGTGGTCGTAAGGCCCCACGTTGACGTAGTTCACGTTCCCGCCCAGCGCGTACATCCGGTCGTAGGCCACCTCGGCGTTGGCGAAGGGGACCACCGTGTCGTTGGAACCGTGGTACATCTGGAGCGGGGCGACGGGGGCCCAGTCGCAGACGTCGTTGTCCCGGACGGCCCGGTTGAGGGGGTGGTTCTCGTCCGACAGCACTGCCGACAGGTAGGCCGGCACGAGGACGTTCCGGGGGATGGGCGGCAGCGACATGGCGATCTGGCCGGCGTCGTGGAAACCGTCGAAGAGACCGAAGACGGTGACGTCGTAGGGGGAGACGAACACGTCCGCCGGGTCCGACCACACGTCGTAGACAAGGTCCATGGAGAGCAGGGTGTAGGGCAGGTAAGCCACGTGCGCGGAGCCGGGCGTCGAGATGTCGAGCACGTAGGGCACGGTGGTGCCGGAGAGGTCGTAGGGCCCGGCCATGGGCGCGCAGGCCGTCACCGGGAACTCCGCGGCGTGCCGGGCCTCGACGAGCCGGTGCAGGGCCATGGTGACGTGCCCGCCCTGGGAGTAGCCGGCCAGGAAGAGGTCCTGGTCGAAGGCGGCCCCGTAGAACGGAACCGCGGCCCGGGCGGCCCGCATCGCGTCCAGGGCGCACGTGGCCTCGGAGACGGCGTGGAGGTAGGGGTGGAGGCCCGGGCTGTCGCCGAGGCCCAGGAAGTCGGGGGCCACGACGCCGTAGCCCCCGGACGAGGCGAAGACCGCCGCCGCGGCGGGCGTCAGGGAGTAGTCCGGGTTGGAAGGCACGTCCTCCTTCCGGGTCTCCGTCCCGTGCGCCAGGGCCACCAGCGGAAGCGATCCCTTCAGGCCGGCCGGCAGGCCCATCAGGCCGGAAGCGTGGACCATTCCGCCCCAGGGGTCGAGGGTGCGGTAGACCAGCTTGTAGAGATTGACGTCGTAGCGGGCCGGCAACAGGTCCGACAGCCCGGCGTACTGCAGCAGCAGGGCCGCTTCCGTCTTGCTGACGGAGCCCGTGGCCGTCCGGGCGACCACGGCGCCGCGGAAGGGGGGGGCCATCGTGCCGAGCCAGGCGCCGTCGAGGGCCTGAAGGCGGCCGTCCTCGTTGACGTCGGCGTTGGCGGCGTTCACCTGGGCGGGGACGAGGTTGCCCGCCAGGAGCTGGCGCATGGCCGCCTGGTCGGCGGCGTTGATCACCCCGTTGCCGTCCACGTCACCGGGCAGCGGCAGGGTCGCCTCCGAGGCGAAAACGAGCGGGGCCGCCGCCAGGAGCAGGCAGACCGCGGTCAGGATCGGGCGGAAAGCGCGTCTGGACATGGGAACCTCCGGGACCGTCGGGATGAACGACCCGATTGTCTCACGCCCCACCGCCCGAATCAAGGTCGATGCGGTCGCAAAAAGCGACCATGGACCTTGGCTGAATTCGAGGGCTATCCGTTTTTCCTGGCGAGCTTTGCGCCTTTGCGAGACCGGGATCCGGATCGACTCTCGCCAAGGCGCCAAGGCGCAAAGATCGCAAAGGAGGACCGCATCCGCCGCAACTGCTTCTCCCGGCCGACGTTTCAAGAGATCGACTTGCCCCGTGCGGATCGCGGCCTTTCGTATCTTCACCGCGCCAGGGTCGTGAACGCCGCGTCCTCACCCCGTCAGGGGTGAAATATTTGTAGAAAGGGCAGTTATAAAGATTTTCCTCCCCCGCGCGCCGCCGGCCGGGAGGGTGCTCCGGAGCACGGTTCACCCCCGGCGGCGCGCGGGGGGATATGAATAATAACCTCATTTACTACAAACATTTCACCTCTGACGGGGTGAGGGGGCGGCGGCGATCGACTCCCGGTGGCGGGAAAACCCGCCCGGCGGCCCCGCCACGGGGTCCTCATCGCCAGAAGTAGTGCCAGGAGTAACCCAGTTCCACCGGCGCCCCCGGCGGGAGGGTCACGGTCCACCGGATGCGGCCCACCTCGTTGAGACGGGTCCACCACCACGGCCAGGAAAACCACCCCCACCAGCCGGGATAGGGGTTGGACCCGCCGGTGAAGCCCGGGTCCTCCAGGGTGTTGACCCGCTCCACCTTCCCGCCGAGGTCGGCGGTGTCCACCCGGCCCAGCGCGTGGCGAACCACCTCCACCTCGACCGGGGCCTTCCGGTGGGAGACCAGGACGATCTTCCCCGCCAGGTCCACCCGGGCGTAGGCGTCGCCCTGCCAGCGCTCGGCATCGGGTTTCCGGGCCGTTTCCACGTCGGTCTTCGTGACCCGGACGTCCACCGCGACGGTGACGGGGAGGTCGGCGTCGGACCCCGGGGCCGCGTAGGTCATCAGGGACTGGGCCAGCACCCGCCCGTTCTCCAGGATCAGCGCCGGGGCCGTCGTCAGGGGGACGTCGCTGCCGTTGGTCAGGCGGACCTTGTGCATCACCCTGGGCGCCGCCACCAGGCGGGCCAGCTCCGCCTGGCGCGCCCCATCGACCTGCCGCCACACCTCGGGAGGCGGGGCGAAGGGGATGTCCAGGAGGAAAACGTCCCGGTACTTCATCGTGAACTCGCCGAGGGTCACCACCGTCCGTTCGCCCTTCGCCAGGGTGAGACGGGGGACCGTGAAGACGTAGAGGTCCCCGGCCCGCCCCGACCCGGCCACCTCCGGCCCGAGACCGCCCTCGCCGCCATCCGTTTCCCCCGGCCCGGCCCCGTTCGGGACGACCGCCGAGGCCTGCTGGGTCATGATGGCGTTGGAGAAGGCGTAGGCGGTCCGCGCCTCGGGGCGGAAGTGGGCGGAGAGTTGAGCGGCGGCCTGTTGCAGGGAGATGGGGTCGGGGGTGTCCTTGAACTCGAAGCTGGGGACCCCCACCACCAGGTGCGCCGTCACACCCTCCAGGTCCGCGAGTTCGTTGACCAGCGTCGCCTGGAGCCGCACAACGGCGTTGCCCCGGCCGTCCAGCTCCACCTTGTAGCTCGGGACCCACCGGATGCCTTTCTGAAGGTAGACCAGCCCCACCTCGGCCTCGGCCGCGGGACGCCCGCCCCGCCACTCCAGGTCCAGCGTCAGGAGGTCGCGGAACTCCTCGCCGGCTACCGACGTCCGGTAGTCCGACGGGAAACTGAGGTCCAGGATCCGCTCGAGACCGATGACCTTCACCCCCGTCTCGGTCCGGAGCAGCACCACGTTGCCCTTCTCCACCGCCTTTTCGCCCCCGCCCCCGGGGGAGAGGGCCTCCAGCTCCTCCCCGGACCGGAATGGCAGCCCCTCGATCCGGGCCCGGTACGTCCGCGGCTCCGGCCCGTGGGTCTCGGTGACCACCACGTCACGGCCCACGTTGGCTTCCACCAGGTCCCTCAGGCTCAGGGCGGTCCGGTCGGTGTGCACCCTGCGCCGGCCCGCCGTCACGGTCCGGAGCCGGGCGCCCGGGTCGGCGGCGTAAGGCCAGAACGTCCCCACGACGGGGGTGGGCAGGTAGTCCAGCACCACGCTGCCCCGGTCGTCCGTGGGCATGCGGCCGTGGTGCAGGACGAAGGCGTGCCCGTCCTTGAAAACCGTCACCTCCGTCACCGGCAGGCGGGCGAGCGACCGGCCGGGGGTCACCGGTCCGGCCAGGGCCCAGCCGGCAAGCCAAATCACCAGGATCACCGTTGCCGCGGGGATCATCCGCCTCGCCGCCCCGACCTTCACCCCCCCGACGATGTTCAGGCCCCTCGACTGCTTCCTGCTTTCCATGTCTCACCTCCAGCCGTCGGATTTTTCACTCCACGGTTCCCTTATACCGGGAAATCCGACGCCGGGGCGTAACAAGTCCGTAACGGCGGGGATGTCAAGATGCAAAACGCCCCGTTTCCGGGGCGTTCCTGCTCGAGGGGCCCGGTGAGGCCCGCCTCACCGGTTTATGTTCACGGGCTCTTCAGCGCCCGGTCCAGCCGACGCCGAAGTAGACCCCGCCGCCGTTGTACCCGGCACGGAAGCCGGCGCCGTGGCGGTTGTACCTGGGGTAGCGGTGGTAGCGGGAGTACGGGCGGTAGTGGGGGTGCCGCCAGTCGCGGCGGAACTCGGGCCGGCGGTGGTAACGGGCGTCCCGGTAGCTGTCGTGCCGGCGGTCGTAGCGGTCCGCGCCGAAGTGCTGGCCGGAGTGGCCGTAGTTCTGGCCGTAGTAGGACCCTTTCCCGTGGAAGTTCTTCTTCTTGTTCTTGGAGCCGGGCAGAGCGAAGACGGAGAGCATCGCGGCGAGCACCAGGACCAGGCTGACTCTGAAGAATTTGTTTTTCATGATCGACCTCCTGCTTTCTCTTGTTTTCGGGAGCCCCCCGGCCCTTTTCCGGTACCGCTCCCGTTTTCACCGTGATGGAGGCGGGGGGGCACGGGAGAGTTCACGGAATTTCGAGAATATTTTTCTCGCTCTAAAAACAACTGAAATTATGGGGGTTATACTCTGGACATCCCGGGTTGGCCGGGCGTGTTCCCCGGGCGGGCGGCGCACCGGCCCCCCAAGTGTCGGGATATTTTACAGTTGGTCCCCGACCGGACGGCCCGGGGGCCATGGGGGACCGGGGCGGAGTTTCCCTTGACACCCCGCGGGCTTCCCCGTACAATCGCCTCGTTTGCCCATCCGGAACCCTTGCCGGCATCCCGAGCGGAATGAGAAGAAACCGGCGAAACCCCGCCCCGGAGGAGATGCGATGAGAAAGACCCTTCTGCTGTTCGTGATGTCGACGGCCCTCGTGGCGGTGCACGGCCGTCCCGCGTCACCGGAGAACGCCGCTGCCGGGCCCCCGGCGGGCGCGGAGGCGTCCGCCGCGGTCGCGAAAGAAAGCGGCCTGACCGGCGCAAGCGTCCCTTCCTACCGTTTCCTGTACGGCCTGTTCGAGGTCTTCGGCCTGAAGGAGTCCGGGAAGCCCCGGGTCAACGCGGCCTCCCTGGCGGTGGCCGCCCGCGTCTCGAAGGACGGGTTCGCCGCGTCCTTCGCCGGGAAGCGCTTTCGCATCGAGAATCTCCTGGGCCTCTCCGTCCGGGTGGACAAGCTCGGCACGGAACTCGAGGCGGCGGCCCTCGACCCGAAGTCCGACACCGTGATGGCCGAAGGCAAGGTGACCCTCGAAGGGAAAGCGGTCGAGGTTTCCGGTTTCCGTTTCGGTTTTCGCCTGCGTTTCGAGGACCCTTACGACCTCGTGTGGATCGCCCTGCCGCCGGCACCCGGGGGAACCGACACCCCGTGGGACCTGAAAGGGCCTTTCAACGTGGAAGCCACCGTCGGGGAACTCCAGGGCGACACCCTGACCCTCACCGGCGCCCGTCTGGTCCGCTGACCCCTCCCCGCAAGCCCGGGCCCGGATTCCGAACCCGGATTACCGTTCGCGTTCTTCGCGGCTCTTTCTCCGGCGACCCGGGGTGAGGCGCTTGCGGCTCTCAGCGGAAGCGCCGGCCGATCTTCAGGCGGGGCGGCCCGGGGGTGTTCGCGGCGGCGAGGTCCCAGGCCGACCGCACGGCGTGGTGGTTGACGTGGCACAGCGCCGCGGCCAGGGCGTCCGAAGCGTCGATGGGGATCTCCCGGCCCGCCAGGCCCAGCAGGAGGCGGACCATGTCCCGAACCTGCTCCTTTCCCGCCCGCCCGTACCCCACCAGCGCCTTCTTGATCTCCAGCGGCGTGTAGGAAAAGGTCTCCACCCCCGCCAGTTCCAGGGAGAGGAGCACGGCGCCCCGGGTCTGGCCGAGCTTGAGGGCACTCTGGACGTTCAGGGCGTAGAAGACGTTCTCGACGGAGGCGGAGTGGGGTTGGTAGAGGGCGACCGCCTGGGTCAGGTGCTCGTGGATGAGACGCAACCGGCCGGGAAAGGTGGGCTCCCGGCCGGCGGCGATGGCTTCCCAGAAAAGGACGCGGCTTTTCCCGGCCGCGTGCTCGACGATCCCGACGCCCGTGGTCTCGCTGCCGGGATCGACGCCGATCACCCGGAGCGCGGGCGCCGCCGGGACGTCAGTCCTGCATCTCGGATTCATCGATGTCGAAGTTGGCGTAGACGTTCTGTGCGTCGTCGTGGTCCTCCAGCGTCTCCATGAGCCGCAGCATCAGGCGGGCCTCGTTCCCCGTCACTTTGACGGTGGTCTGGGGGATCATGGCGATCTCGGACTCCGCGATGGGAACCCCCGCCTTGTCGAGGGCCTCCTTGACGGTCTCGAAGGCGTCGGGCGAGCAGGTGATCTCGAAGCTGTCGTCCTCGGCCTTCACGTCGTCGGCGCCGGAATCCAGGCCGATTTCCATCAACTCGTCCTCGGTCTTCCCCCCCTCGGTGATCAGGAAGTACCCCTTCCGGTCGAACATCCAGGACACACAGCCACTCTCGCCCAGGTTCCCGTTGTTCTTGGTGAAGATGTGGCGAAGTTCGGAGACCGTGCGGTTCTTGTTGTCGGTCATGGTCTGGACCAGGACCGCCACGCCGCCGGGGCCGTACCCCTCGTAGGTGATCTCCTCGTACATGGCCCCCGGAAGTTCCCCCGTCCCCTTCATGATGGCCCGCTTGATGTTGTCCGCGGGCATGTTGGCGGCCTTGGCGTCGGACACCGCCTTGCGCAGCCGGGCGTTGCCGTCCACGTCGCCGCCGCCCAGCCGGGCCGCCATGGAGATTTCCTTGATGAGGCGGGTGAAGATCTTGCCGCGCTTGGCGTCGGCCGCCGCCTTCTTGTGCTTGATGGAATGCCACTTGGAATGTCCGGACATGGGTTCGCTCCTTAGAGAGAAGAGTGCTCCGGCAAACGGAGCGGGATATATTATAATGACGTCCCGGTAAAAGGGAAGAGAAAATCTCTCCGGGCAACGCCCTCCGGGGCGTCGATCCGAGAACGGGAGGCCGATCATGGACAGGAACGGAAAGCCGGTGGAAAGGCTCGAGGGAAGCGGAACCGCGACGCCCCTGGCGGTCGTCGGCGGCAGCGCCGCCTGGCGGCTGCTGGAGCGGGCGGGGTGGGAGGTGCGGGAGACGGTCACGGTGGAGACGCCCTTCGGGCCGTCGCCGCCGGTCCGGACGGTCCGGTGGGAGGGGGGCGCCGTCGCCCGCTTCGTCTCGCGGCACGGGGAGGACCGCTACGCCGTCTCCGCGCCCTTCGTGAACTACCGGGCCATCGTGTGGGCCCTCAAGTCCCTGGGGACGGAGCGAATCCTGGCGTGGTCGGGCCCCGGCTCGCTGCGGCCCAAGCGGTTCCGGCCCGGGGACCTGGTCATCCCGGACGACCTGGTGGACGAGACCCGGAACCGGCCTTCGACGTTCTTCGCCGGGAAAGGCTGGGGGTTCATCCGCGTCCACCCCGTCTTCTGCCCCGAGGCCTGCAAGGCGCTCCGCCAGGGGACCCGGGACGCCGGCCGGGGCTGCCGCGACGGCGGGACGTACGTCTGCACCGAGGGCCCACGGCTGGAAACGCCGGCGGAAATCCGGAAGTGTCGGGTGATCGGCGGGGACCTGGTGGGGATGACGCTGTGCCCCGAAGCCTTCCTGGCCCGGGAGCTGGAGATGTGCTACGCCCCGCTCTGCTACGTCACGAACTTCGCGGAGGGCCTCGTCCGGCGCCCCGCGAAGCCCGGCGTCCTCTTCGGCGGGATGCTCACGGACGCCGAGCGCGAGCGGGTGGATGAGTGTGTCGAGGCCTTCCCCGCCGTCTTCGGCCACGCCCTCGCCCGCCTGGCGGTCCTGCCCGGCCGGTGCATCTGCCGCCAGGCCATGCTCCGCTACCGGCGGGAGGGTGTCCTCGGGGAGGACTGGAGGGAGTGGGTGGGGGGAGAGGCTGTAGGCTGTAGGCTGTAGTCCCTACGAAGTAAGATCTTTGGCAAAATGAGCAAGATTTGAGATCATCGGTGGGCTCCCACCGCTTTCAGAGCGGGGAAACCCGATGCGGGGACGGAGGAGGG
>JAGNHB010000052.1 GCA_018001935.1 Acidobacteriota bacterium | reverse complement strand
TGCGGGTGCCTCCTGGAAGAACTGCATCGGATTTTGGCATATCTCACATCCTTTCCGTAGTATCCACGGAAAGAATATAAGATTTCTATGCAGTAGTCAAGCACAAAGTGAGCAGTATTGAGCCTAAAAGGGCAAAAGGACCAAAAGGACCAAAGGGACCCGAAGCTTCCAAAGACCGAAGGGACCCCAAGATCCAATGCCGGGTAGCGCACCCGTACGCGCCACCTGCCGGGTGGCGACAAGGGTAGCGAGCCAGGGTGCGCCGCCCGGCAGGCGGCGCGTACGCAGGCGGCGCGTACGGGGGTTGAGGACGTTGACGATTTCGTGATAGAATCACCTTGGTTCTTCGCTTCAAATCCGGATGCCGGCAACGTCTCGACAAGGAGGGTCCCCATGCCTGCAAAACGTCTCCCCTCTCTCGCTCTCGTGTTGATCTTCACCGCCCCCTTCCTGCCCGCGGTGACGGGGGTGGGGTCCACCTACTACTTCCCCCACGTGGCCGACGGGCAGATCGGCAGCAACGGCTTCGCCCAGGAGTTCGCCCTCTGCAACGCCAGCCCCACCACGGCGGCCAGCGTCACCCTCAGCTTCTTCCACGAGGACGGCTCCGCCTGGACGGTGAACGTGGACAGCTGGGACCGCCCCGGCCTCGCCGGCGCCTGGTCCAGCCGAACCTTCACCCTCCAGAGCTGGGAGACGGTCCACGTGGTCACCCTGAGCATTCCCCTGGAGGCCCTGGAGGTGGGGTGGGCCACCGTGGTGTCCGACCAGCCCCTGATCCTGAGTTCCGACTTCCAGTACTACGACCTGAGCGTCTACCCGCCGCGCCTGGAGTGGGCCGTGGGGGTGCTCCCCTCGCCGTCTTCGACCCTGTCGGTCTTCAACGCCAACGTCAGCTCCTCCGACTACGGCTTCGGCTCGCCGGCGGTGGACATGGGCTTCGCCATCGCCAACCCGAGCACCTGGGACGCCACCGTCACCGTGGACCTCTTCGCCCGCAACGGGGACCACACGCCCCTGGCGTCCGCGGAGGTGACGGTGCCCCACGACGGCCACGTGTCCCGCTACCTTTCGCAGCTCTTCAGCGGCGTCTCCTTCGGGAACCGGTTCCACGGCTACGTGCGGTTCAGCAGCACCGTCAACGTGGCGGTGATGGCCCTCAAGAGCGCCGCGGCGGGCGGCAGGACCGTCTACTCCGCGATCCCGGCCATCCCGCTCAGCGACACCTGGCGCCACGTGGCCTACGACCGGGAGCCCAACAACGTCGCGGCGGGCGCCCAGCCCATCACCGCCCCGGTGGAGGTTTTGGGGACGAACTACCGTCCCCTGGGGGTCGTCGACAAGGACTACTACGCCATCGACCTGACGGCCGGGCAGACCATCACGGCCAGCCTCGTCGCCAACTGGGTCGGCTCCGAACTGGAGGGCGAGGTGGACATCCGCGACCCCACCGACAGCTTCACCTGCCAGTTCGCCATCGCGGGGAGCAGCCCCTCCGCGGTCTACGGCGGGGAGGCCATGGCCTACACCACCGTGTCCAACACCGGCACCTACTACGTGGTGGTGACCACCCCCTGGTGGACGACCGCCTCCTGGGTGGCGTGGTCCTACCGCCTCTTCGTGCACGTGGCGAACTGACGGGGTTTCGCGTCGCAGTTTCACAACTCGGAGGAAAGAAATTGGAAAAACGGGATTTCGACCAACTCGCCGCGAACTGGGACACGCCGCAACGGCTTAGGCTCGCCGAAGACCTCCTCGCGGCGATTTCGGGGGAAGTCGCCCTCGGCCCCGACCTGGACGTCCTGGACTTCGGGTGCGGCACGGGCCTGCTCGCCACGGCCCTGGCCCCCCGCGTCCGCTCCGTCGTCGGGGTGGACGCCTCGCGGGGCATGCTGGAGGTCCTCCAGGGGAAGATCGCCGCATCGGGCCTGCGCCACGTCCGGGCCCTGCACCGGGAGATCGACGCGCAGGCCCCCTTGCCCGGCCCCGTCCACCTGGCGGTCAGCGCCATGACCCTCCACCACGTCCCGGACCCCGGGCCGCTGCTGGAGGCCTTTCACGCGGTTCTTCACCCGGGGGGGCACCTGGCCCTGGCCGACCTGGACGCCGAGGACGGCACCTTCCACGGCGACAACACCGGGGTATTCCACTTCGGCTTCGAACGGGGAGCCCTGCGGGATCTGTTTCGCGCGGCGGGATTCCAGGAGGTCCGCCACCGGACCGCCTCGGAGATTGTCAAGCCGGGAAGGGACGGCGGGACACGCCGGTACCCGGTCTTCCTCATGGTGGGGCGGAAGTGAGCGTTCTCCGCCGGCCATCCTTCGGGAATCGCGGGGTCAATTCGCTCCTCGCCCCGACCCTCTGCCCTGGAAAAGTCCGTCGTTCTCCGCGCGATGGCTCAAGCAGAGATCTTTCGGTGGTCCCCTTCCAGCTCTGCCCTGGCCGGCACGGCATCACCCTGTCTTTGGCCTTGTCCCGATGGGCTGGCAGTGTTATAAATACATTTTTTATTCCCATTCCCCCCTCGGGGGAGGCAACCGGTGAGCACGCGGTGAACAGGCAGCGGAGCGGAGCAGGAAGAGCGGTATCGGGCCGGGGGCGGCAAATGAGCCCCGGCATCCGCCTTTTCTCGCTGGTGTTGTTGCTGATCACCTACGGCGTTCACCCCGCCTACCAGATCCTGCACCTCAAGTTCGCCGACCACGCCCACACTTTCTGCTTTGTTCACGATCAGATCGAAAACGTGTACCCCGGACAGGGGGGGGGCCAGGGTCCCGATCAGGTTTGCGTTGGCCAGGACGGATCTTGTTTCCGCAAAAACGGCCCCGGGGAAATCTTCCGGGGAAACCCGCATCAGGCCTGCGACTCCCTGAACCAGTTCCTGGACACGAAGTCCCTCACGGGAGAGCCCCATTCCCTGTCGAGGGTCCCGGTGCCGGCATCCCCGCTGCCCGGGGTGTCCACGTCCCTTTTTTCCCCGTCCTGTCCTCTGGTCCTGGTCTCCCCTAAGCACTCCCCTCCCGCCCTCCTCTCCTGATCATCCCGCCAGTCTCTGACGGCCGTTGAGGCCGATCCTCCCACCTGCCCAAGGGCAAGGGGGCCGTCGCCGCTTTCGGCGGGGCCCCGCTCAAGGAGTGCATCGACATGCGAAAATCACTTTTGTTTTTCAGCGTCCTGGCTGTTCTTACCGCGGGACGCTGTACCTGCCCGGCGGTTGCCGCGCCGGACGACCGCGACGAGCGGATCCGCCTGCTCGAGGAGCGGGTCCAGGAACTCGAGAAAAAACTCGGCGCCCTCCTGGAGCGCGAGGGAGAGGCGGAACAGAGCCGGCTGATCCAGGAGGCCCAGGCCGCGGCCACTCACACGGAGGAAGGGGCCGCGCCGGAGCAGCGCGAGTTCCTGGAAGGGGGCCTCGCCCTGCAGAAGCTCAACCCGGAGATCACCTTTTCCACCGACTTGCTCGGCCAGGTGATCTTCGACGACGGCAAATTCTACGCCACCGAAACCGACCGCAGCCGCTTCCAGGTGCGCGAGGTTTGCCTGAATTTCCAACACCAGCTGGACCCCTACTCCACCTTCAAGAGCGCCCTCAACTTCTCCCGGGAGCACGGGGTCGACATCGAGGAGGTGTACATCACCTGGTCCGGCATCGTCCCCTCGTTCTCCTTCACCGCCGGGCGCTTCCGGCAGAATTTCGGCATCCTCAACCGCTGGCACGGGCACGATCTCGACCAGACCGGCTACCCCGCGGCCCTCGGCCTGGTCCTGGGGGACGGCGGCCTGGTGGGCAACGGCCTCATGGTCAAGTGGATGATGCCCAAGCTCTGGGCCCACGCCAACGAACTGACCCTGGAGGTGGTGGACGGCGACAACGAGACCCTTTTCTCCGGGCAGCACTTCAGCATCCCGAGCACCCTGGTCCACCTGAAAAACTACTACGATCTCTCCCCGAGCACCTACCTCGAACTGGGTTTGACCGGAATGCTCGGGTTCAACAACCGGCGGGGCGTGCCGGACGCCACCGGCCAACTCGTTGATGAACCCCGGCGACGCACTCTCGCTGCCGGCGCGGACCTCACCCTCTTCTGGTCGCCGCCCGAGAAAGCCAAGTACAAGTCCTTCACCTGGCGGACGGAGTTTTACTTCGTGGACAAGAAGATGCCCGACCTGCCCGTCGTCCCGCCCTCCCAGTCCTGGGGGATCTACTCCTACGTCCAGCACCAACTCTCCCCCCGGTGGTTCGTGGGCGTCCGGGGCGACATCGCCCGGCCCACCCACCGACTGCACAACGTCACGGCCTGGGACCTCGTCCCCTACGTCACCTTCTGGCAGAGCGAATTCGTCTACCTCCGCATGGAGTACCAGTACGGCCGAAACCTGCCCTTCGAGACCGCCGACGGCATTTTCACCAACCGGACCGACAACCGCCTGCTGTTCCAGCTCAACTTCGCCGCCGGCCCGCACAAGCACGAAAAATACTGAGAGGAGATGACCCATGAGAAACCAGTCGATAATCGTCGCCCTTCTCTGCGCCCTGTTCTTCTGTGTCAGCGCCGCCGCCCGCACGCCGGACGGCAAACTCCGGGTGGTGGTCACCTACTCGGCCTACCACTCCATCGCGGAAGCCGTCGGCGGGGACAAGGTCGTGGTCTCCCACATCGTCGAGGGGAACCAGGACCCCCACATCGTCCGCCCCAAGCCCAGCCTGGCGGTGATGCTCAAGTCCGCGGACGTCTACGTGGCCACCGGCCTGGACCTGGAGATGTGGTCCCCGGCGCTGGTGGACATGTCGGGCAACCCCAGCATCCGGAGCGGCCAGAAGGGCTACGTCTCCGCCAGCGCCGGCCTCTGCCTGGCGGAACAGCCCGTCACCGTCTCCCGGGCGGAAGGGGACGTTCACATCTACGGCAACCCGCACATCCACACCAGCCCCCTCAACGGCAAGATCATCGCGGAGAACATCTGCGTCGGTTTCAAGCGCAACGCCCCCGAGCACGCCGCCTACTTCGACCAGAACCTGAAGCGCTTCATCGACGAGGTGGACCGGCGGACCTTCGGGCCCGAGCTGGTCAAGCTTCTGGGGGGCAAGCTCCTCACCGACCTGGCCCAGAAAGGGAAGCTGGTCCCCTTCCTGGCCGGGAAGCAGTACCACGGGCAGCCCCTCCTGGGGCGCCTGGGGGGCTGGATGAAGGAAGCCGAGCCCCTGCGCGGCCTCAAAATCGTGGCCTACCACAAGAACATCACCTACTTCGCGGAGCTGTTCGGGATCGACATCGTCGACTACCTCGAACCCAAACCGGGCATCCCGCCCACCCCGGGGCACATCACCACGGTGATCGAGAAGATGCGGGCCCAGAACATCCGGATCATGTGGGCCGAGAACTACTTCGACATCGGCCAGGTCAATAAGGTCGCGGAGCGCGTCGGGGCGGTCCCCGTGGTCGTCGCCCTGGCCCCCGGCGGCCAGCCCGGCATGAACACCTTCTTCGACCAGTTCGACATCTGGATCCAGAGTCTCAAGAAGGCCGTGCAGGAAACCGCCCGCAAAGGGCAGCTCTTCCGCTGAGAAAGGAGCGTCCCCATGAACATGTTCGAACTGATGGGCGCCCCCTTCGTCGAGTGCCTGGTCCTGGTGGCGATCCACACCTACCTGGGCATCCACGTCCTCAAGCGCCGGGTGATCTTCGTGGACCTGGCCCTGGCCCAGATCGCCGCCCTGGGCACCACCGTCGGTTTCCTCTTCGGCATCATGCCCGACACCACCGGCGCCCTGCTGTTCTCCATGGCCTTCACCTTCATCGGCGCGGCGGTCTTCACCGTGACCCGCTTCCGGCACGAGCGGGTCCCCCAGGAAGCGATCATCGGGCTCAGCTACGCCGTCTCCTGCGCCGTCGCCATCCTGGTGATCGAAAAGACCCGGGGGGCGGAGCACCTCAAGGACATCCTGGTGGGCAACCTCCTGTGGGCCACGTGGGCCGACGTCCTCCTGGCGGCGGTGGTCTACCTCGTGATCGGCGGCATTCACTTCCTATGCCGGAAACAGTTCCTCCAGATCTCCGACGACCCGGAGAAGGCCCTGGCCCTGGGGCTTCGCGTCCGGCTCTGGGACTTCCTCTTCTACCTCACCTTCGGGGTCGTGATCACGGTATCGACCCGCGTCGCCGGCGTGCTCCTGGTGTTCGTCTTCCTGGTGGCCCCGGCAATCCTGGCCTTCTCCCTGACCCAGCGCGTCGGCCTGCAGCTGCTCATCGGGTGGGGGACGGGGACCCTGGTCACCACCGTCGGCCTGTACCTTTCGTGGTACATGGACCTGCCCAGCGGCCCCGCCGTGATCGCGTTCTACGGCGTGGCCCTGGCCCTGGCGGGCGTGGTGATCTACCTGGTGCGTGCGGAGGACCGCAAGCGGGCCTGGCGGTCCTTCGCCGCCGGGCTCGGCGTCGTGGCGCTTCTCGGCCTGGGGGTTTGGGCCGCCGGCAGGTGGATCGCCGATTCCCGCATCGCCGTGAGCGACGAGGCCCGGCAGGTGGAGGAGGACATCAACAGGGACGAGTCGGACGCGGCCGCGCGACACGAGATAGAGGCGGACGAGCAGGGCCGGGTACTCCTGGAGCGGGTCGGCCGTTTCGTGGATGCCGGCCGGATCTCCGATTACCGCAAGCTTCCCGGGCCCGAGGAACGGATGGCGTACGTCCGCAAGGCGCTGGCCGCCGACCGGCGCCAGGGTCTCGAGAGCCTGCTCGTCGCCTTCGCCGACGACGACCTGGGGCTTTTCTACAAGGAAGAGTGCAGCGAGTTGCTCCACCAGGCCCTCGGGCGGCGGTTCCGGTACAACCCCGAAGCGCCCTGGGCGGAGAACACCGAGGCGATGGAACGTCTGGGCAAATATATCCAGGGTCTTCCCCGCCCCGGTAAAACGACGGGGAAGAAGTGAGGGCCGGGGAGTGCGCCGGCGCTCCCCGGTTTTGATCGTCCTGCCGGCGTAGGTCGACAGGCCGGGAGCGACCGTTCGTTTTTTCTTCTTCGTCTCTCGGCCTTCTGGTATAAAGGGGCGCTATCGCAACATCGCGCGGTGCGGGGTGAAAGCACCGTCCGGCACGTAACGCAATGAAAAGGAAAACCCGCAAACTGATCGTCACTCTTGCCGTGCTGTTCCCCCTGGCGGGGGCCTTCGTCCTGCTGTGGCCGCTTCTGCGCAGCGACCGGCCACTGGCCGCAACCCCCGCGACCGCCGCGGTGGCCCGCCGGGACATCACCGCCTCCGTGTCGGCCACCGGCTCCGTCAAGGCGCAGATCGGGGCGGAGGTCCGCGTCGGGTCCCGCCTCTCGGGCCGGGTGGAGAAGCTCCGCGCCAACGTCGGCGACCGGGTGGTGAAGGGCCAGGTGCTCGCCCTCCTGGAGCGTACCGAACTGGAGGCGGACGTCCTGTACTGCCGCGCGGGGCTTGCCGAGGCGGAGAAACGCCTCGCCGCCGTCCGGAACCAGCGCCCCGTGGAGATCGAGCGGGCGGCCGCGGCCCTGGCCGACGCCCAGGCCGCCGTCCGCTACGCGCGCCTCGACTGGGAGCGGGCCCGGGTGCTCCACGAGAAGAAGGCCTTCTCCCTGAACCAGCTGGACGTGGCGCGGAAGGAACTCGACCGCGCCGAAGCCCGGGAGAGCCTCGCCTGGGCCGAACTGGACCTGGCCCGGACGCGGCTCCCCGACGACCTCCGGACGGCCGAGGCCGGGGTCGAGGCCCGGAAGGCGGCGCTGGCCGGGGCGCTCAGCCGCCTGGAGTACGCCACCATCGTCGCCCCCATCACCGGCGTGGTGGCCTCGGTCGCCACCCAGGAAGGGGAGACCGTGGCCGCCGGCCTCAACGCGCCCACCTTTCTCACCATCATCGACCTGGGACGCCTCCAGGTGGACACGTTCGTGGACGAGGTGGACATCGGCAAGATCAAGGTGGGCCAGAAGGCGACCTTCACCGTGGACGCCTTCCCTGCCCGGGAATTCAGCGGCGTGGTGGCGGCCGTCTACCCCAAGGCCGTCATCCAGGAAAATGTCGTCAACTACGACGTGGTGGTCCGGATCGACGACCCCTCGCAGGAAATGCTGAGGCCGGAGATGACCGCCAGTGTGTCCATCGCGCTGGACACCCGTGAGAACGTGCTGGCCGTCCCTTCCCGGGCCGTTCGCCGGGAGCGGGGGAAAAGCGTCGTCTACCTGTCCCGGGATGGCCGGGCGCAGTCCCGGGAGGTCCGCACCGGGTGGAAGGATTCCCAGTGGACCGAGATCACCTCCGGTCTTCGGGAGGGCCAGGCCATCCTCCTGGACCCCCCGACCCCGCCGGGAACTTCAGGGGCAACGCCATGATCGCGCTCGAGGGCATCGAGAAGACCTACGACGGCGGCACGGTCCGAACCGCGGTCCTCAAGGGGGTCTCCTTCCAGGTCGAAGCCGGGGAATATGTCGCCGTCATGGGGGCCTCCGGCACCGGGAAGAGCACCCTGATGCACATCCTCGGCTGCCTGGACAAACCCACCGCCGGCCATTACCGGCTGGACGGCATCGACATGGTCAACCTCGACGACGACGCCCTCTCCCGGTTGCGGAACCGGAAGATCGGGTTCGTCTTCCAGCAGTTCCACCTGCTCGAGCGCGCCACGGCCCTCCGCAACGTGATGCTGCCGCTGATCTACGCCGACGCGTACCCCGACTCCGCCCGGGAGATGGCGGAGCGGGCCCTGGCCGCCGTGGGCCTTTCCGAGCGGGCGCACTACCGGCCCAACCAGTTGTCGGGGGGACAGCAGCAGCGCGTGGCCATCGCCCGGGCCCTCATCACCGAACCCTCCCTCATCCTGGCGGACGAGCCCACGGGCAACCTCGACACCCGGAGCGGGCTGGAAATCCTGGCCATCTTCCGGCGCCTGCACGCCCAGGGACGGACCCTCGTCCTGGTCACCCACGACCCCGGGGTGGCCCGGCACGCCCGGAGGGTCATCGTCCTCAAGGACGGCCGCGTCGCCGAAGACCGGCCCGTCACCGAAGCGCTGGACGCCGAAGACGAACTTCTGGCCCTCGACGGGGGAGGCCGGGAATGAGGGCCTTGAGGGTGGCGCGGGAAGGCTTCCGGTCGCTGGCCGACCACAAGCTGCGGACGTTCTTCATGATGGCCGGCACCCTCGTGGGCGTCGCCGCCCTGACGGTCATCATGGCCGTGGGAGAGGGAACGGAGCGGCAGGTGATGAAACGGGTCAACGCCTTCGGAACCCGGGCGGTCATGGTCACGGCGGGCGGCGGGAAAGGCTTCGCCCCTCCCCAGGAGGGGGTAACCACCCTCCGGGTGGAGGACGCCGAGGCGATCCGAGGCCTGGTGCCGGGCGTGGACGTGGTCGCCCCCTTCACCATCCGCCGGAACGTGTCCGTCAAGGGGGAAAGCAGCCAGGTCAACCTCACCGTCATGGCGGTGGGCCCCGAGTGGCACGAGGCCTGGGACTGGTACCCCGCCGTGGGTGACCCGATCACGGACGAGGACGTGAACGGCCTGGCCAGGGTCTGCCTGCTGGGGGAGCTGACCGCCCGCGACCTCTTCGGGGACCGGGACCCCGTGGGCGAGTTTGTCCGGGTGGAGCTTGCCCGTTTCCGGGTCAAGGGGGTGCTGGAACACCGCGGGACCAGCCCCCAGGGGGACGAGTTCGACCGGCGGCTGATCGTCCCCTTCTCCACGGGGATGCGCCGGGTGTTCAACCAGGACCACATCACCAACATCCGCCTGAAGGTGAGCGACCCCGGCCGCATCACGGCGGTCTCCGACGAGGTCCGCCGGCTCCTGCACGAACGCCATCACATCACCCCGCCCCGGGAGGACGATTTCGCCGTCTTCTCCGCGGCGGACGTGGCCCGGATGGCCCGGGGCATCTCCGGGACCCTCACCTGGCTGCTGTCGGCGCTGGCAGCCCTGAGCCTGCTGGTCGGCGGGGTGGTCCTCATGAACATCCTGCTCGTCTCCGTGACGGAGCGGCGGAAGGAAATCGGCCTTCGGCGCGCCCTGGGCGCCGCCCGGGGCGACGTGTTCCGGCAGTTCCTGGTGGAGTCGCTCGCGGTGACCACGTCGGGCATGGTGTCCGGGAGCCTCCTCGGGTGGGGGGTGAGCGCGGCGCTCGCCGCCTTCGCCCGGGTCCCGGCGGTGGTCTCCTGGGAACCCTTCGCCCTGTCCCTGGCCTTCGCCCTGGCGGTGGGCACGGTCTTCGGGATCCAGCCCGCGCGCCGGGCCGCCCGGCTCGTCCCGGTGGACGCGCTCCGGTGAAACTCTCCCGAAGCCTCCTCCTCTCCGCCGAGATCCTCGCGGCCCACAAGCTGCGGACCTTCCTCAGCATCCTGGGCATCGTGGTGGGCGTGGGCACCGTCACCGTCATGACGGCGGCGGGGCGAGGCGCCCAGGCCCAGGTCCTCGCCCGCATCGCCGGCATGGGCACCGACCTTCTGATCGTGAACGCCGGGAAGACGGCCATCGTCGCCGGCCGCCAGCGCCAGATGGACACCGTGCGCAGCCTCAGTGTGGCCGACGCCCGCGCCATCGCCGAGGAGTGCCCCTCGGTGCTGCTGGCGGCGCCCGCCGTCTCCCGGAAGCTCCCCCTGCGCCGGGAGGACCGGGACGCCGTCAGCACCGTGATCGGCACCAGCGCCGACGGCCTGGACATCCGGAACATCCGCGTCCGGTCGGGGCGGGCCTTCGACGCGGAGGAGGCGCGGGCCGTCCGGCGGGTGGCCCTCCTCGGGCCCACGGCGGCGGCCAACCTCTTCGACGGGGAGGACCCGCTGGGCCGGCAGGTCCGCATCAACCGGGTCCCCTTCGAAATCATCGGCGTCACGGAGCCCCAGGGCATGGACATCAACGGTTTCGACCAGGACGACCGGGTGGTGGTCCCCCTCGAGACCGCGCTCCGGCGAATCCTGAACCAGGACTACGTCCACGCGGTCTACGTCCGGGCGCGCTCGACAGCGGTCATCGGTCAGGCGGAGAAGGAGATCGAGGACCTCCTTCGGCGCCGGCACCGGCTGGGGGAGAAGGCGAACGACTTCACCCTCCAGAACCAGGCGACCCTCCTGGCGGCGGAACGGGAGGCCACCGGCGCCCTGACCCTCCTGGTGTCCACGGTGGCGGGCATCACCCTGCTGGTGGGCGGCGTGGGGATCCTGGCCGTCATGCTCATGTCCGTCCGGGAGCGCAGCCGGGAGATCGGTCTCCGACGCGCCCTCGGCGCCCTCCGCCGGGACATCCGCAACCAGTTCCTCCTGGAGTCCGGGATCCTGGCCGGCGCGGGGGGCGCCGCCGGCGCGCTCGGGGGCCTCGGCGTTTGCCGGGTTGCCACGGCCCTGGGCTGGTGGCCGGTCGTGATCTCCTGGCCCGTGACGGGCCTGGCGTTCGGTTTCGCTTTCGCCGTGGGGATCTTCTTCGGCTTTTACCCCGCTGTGCGCGCCGCCCGCCAGGAACCCATCCGCGCCCTCCGGGGACATTGAGCCGGGTCTCGACACCCTCACCACGAAACGCTGATCAGAGCCGCGACCGTAAGGGAGCGGTCCATCCCCGCTCAGAACCGCGACCGTAAGGGAGCGGTCCATCCCCGAAAAACCGACCGCTTGCTTACGCGCGCGGCTCTGACTCGTCGGGCCGCCCGCCGGCTGCCTGCTTGAGCGCCTGCGGACGGTTTCGTGTCTTTCGTGTCTTTCGTGTCTTTCGTGTATTCCGTGGTTGAAAATGCCCTTGACAAAATGGTATTGTCAGTTTATTCTGATTTAGGAATGATGCGACATCGGGAGGCCTGCATGACCCGTGAGCCGGACGGCATGAAACAGCGCCTGGAACAGTTCCGGGAGGGCCTCCGGCGGGCCGGCGTCAAGCTCACCCCCCAGCGGACGGAGATCTTCCGGGTGGTGGCCGCGTCCGGGGACCACCCCGACGCCGAGACGGTGCTGGGCGGCGTGCGGAAACGGCTCCCCTCGGTGTCCCTGGACACGGTGTACCGCACCCTGTGGCTGCTGGTGGACCTCGGGCTCCTGTCCACCCTGGGGACGCCCCGCGAGCGGACCCGGTTCGACGCGAACCGGGGGCCCCACCACCACTTCGTCTGCCGGGCGTGCGGAGCCACGCACGACTTCGCCTGCGAGGCCCTCGACCGCCTGGACCTCCCGGATGCCGTCCGGGCCATGGGCAGCGTGGAGACCGCCCGCGTCGAGGTCCGGGGCCTGTGCCGCCGCTGCGCTGCACGGGAGGCGAAAGATCCCGCGAAAGGGTCGGCGCCCGCGCTCCCCGCCGATCACAGGGACGAGTGACCCGACGGGGACACGGGTTCGAACCGGACCGCGTGCGACGCCGGCCCGTCTGCACGATTCCCGGATGAAGTAAAGATTGACACGGTTGCAAAAAGCCCGGATTCAAATCTCTCAGAGGCACGGGGGCACGGAGAAGAATCATAAGGATTGTTGATTTCAAGAAATACGATCTGCATTTCTCCGTGCCTCCGTGCCTCTGAGAGAGAGAGGGACATTTTGCCGGACCGTCAAAACTACACCTTGCAGGAGGAGGACTCATGGACAAGAAACTCACCCGCGTCAACGGCGCCCCCGTGCCCGACAACCAGAACGTGGAGACCGCCGGCCCCCGGGGCCCGCAGCTGCTCCAGGACGTCTGGTTCCTGGAGAAGCTCGCCCACTTCGACCGGGAGGTGATCCCCGAGCGACGCATGCACGCCAAGGGGTCCGGGGCTTTCGGCACCTTCACCGTCACCCACGACATCACCCGCTACACCCGGGCGAAGATTTTCGCCGAGGTGGGGAAGAAGACCGACCTCTTCGTGCGCTTCTCCACCGTGGCCGGCGAGCGTGGCGCGGCCGACGCCGAGCGCGACATCCGCGGCTTCGCCGTCAAGTTCTACACCGAGGAGGGGAACTGGGACCTGGTGGGGAACAACACCCCCGTCTTCTTCCTGCGCGACCCCCTCAAGTTCCCCGACCTCAACCACGCCGTCAAGCGCGACCCCCGGACCAACCTCCGGAGCGCGAAGAACAACTGGGACTTCTGGACCTCCCTGCCCGAGGCGCTGCACCAGATCACCATCACCATGAGCGACCGCGGCATCCCCCTGTCCTACCGCCACATGCACGGGTTCGGCAGCCACACCTTCAGCCTGGTCAACGCCGCCGGCGAACGGGTCTGGGTGAAGTTCCACCTCCGGTCCCACCAGGGCATCAGGAACCTGACCGACGCCGAGGCCGAGGCCGTGGTCGGCAAGTGCCGCGAGAGCCACCAGCGCGACCTCTACGAGAGCATCGAGAAGGGCGACTTCCCCCGCTGGACGCTGTCCCTCCAGGTCATGACGGAAGCCCAGGCGGCGGCGTGCCCCTACAACCCCTTCGACCTCACCAAGGTCTGGTACCACAAGGACTACCCGCTGATCGAGGTAGGGGTGATGGAACTGAACCGAAATCCCGAGAACTACTTCGCCGACGTGGAACAGGCCGCCTTTAACCCGGCCAATGTGGTGCCCGGCATCGGGTTCTCCCCCGACAAGATGCTCCAGGGGCGCCTCTTTTCCTACGGCGACGCCCAGCGCTACCGGCTCGGCGTCAACCACCACCTGATCCCGGTGAACGCGCCCCGCTGCCCGGTCCACAGCTACCACCGCGACGGCCTCATGCGCGTGGACGGCAACTACGGTTCCACCCTGGGCTACGAGCCCAACAGCTACGGCGAGTGGCAGCAGCAGCCGGCCTTCGCCGAACCGCCCCTGCCCCTCCAGGGGGCCGCGGACCGCTGGGACCACCGAAAGGACGACGACGATTACTACACCCAGCCCGGCCTGCTCTTCCGGCTCATGAGCCCCGAGCAGCAGGAAGCGCTTTTCGGCAACACTGCCCGCGCCATGGGGGACGCCCCGAAGGAGATCAAGGTCCGCCACATCGGCAACTGCCTCAAGGCCGACCCCGCCTACGGCGAGGGCGTCGCGAAGGCCCTCGGCATCGCGTTGGAGGAGGTGACGCGGTAGGCTGTAGGCTGTAGGCTGTAGGTCCGGAGGCTGTAGGTCCGGAGGCTGTCTCATCGGGGTCGGTATCGGTATCGGTATCGCAATCGGTATCGGTATCGCAATCGGTATCGGTATCGCAATCGGTATCGCAGCCGCAATCGGTATCGCAGCCGCAATCGGTATCGCAGCCGCAATCGGTATCGCAGCCGCAGTCGGTATCGCAGCCGCAGTCGGTATCGCAGTCGATAACACAGCCGCAATCGGCATCGCAGTCGGAACAGGCATCGCAAACGCCGTCGAAATCGGCACCGAAGGATCCCGGGCGTCGCCGCTGACTTGCGGCGCGGAGGTAGCCTGTGCCCCGCCCCCACCCGCGCAGTGCGGCGCGCTTCAGGTGTTTCGTCCACCACCCGCGGAGTGCGGCGCGCAGGCTGCCGGAGCGCCGCTTTGCCCGCGCCGCGCAGGCCGCCGGAGCGGCGCGGCCTCAACGCAACCCACGCGCCTTTCGGAAGGGGGAAAAGGGGAGCGGCGATGACGTTCCATCAGGCGGAAACGGGACGGCGAAGGGACAAAGGGACCCAAAGGACCAAAGGGACCAAAAGGACAGACGAACCAACGGGTTGGCAGAGGGGTGATTCTCCGTGCATCCGGCTTCGTGGCGGGCCGGGGGGACGTTCGAGGAGACGGGGCCCCCGGGCGGGTTTTCCCGCCGATCGCCACCGCTCCCTCATTCCGTCAGGGGTTAAATATAGGAAGCAAAAGAGGTTATTTTTCATTTTCCCCCGCGCGCCGCCGGGGGGAGATTGTGCCGCGGGGCCCGTTCCCCGGCCGGCGGCGCGCGGGGGAGAAGAATCTTTATAACTGCCTTTTCTACAAATATTTCACCCCTGACGGGGTGAAGACGCAGAGGGAACGATCCCGGCAGGGCGAGGGCGTGGCGAGCACGATTCAGGGCCAGGACACCCGCCCGTTGCCGCGGTGGGCGTTCCGTACTCCTGGATCTCTCGCAAAGGCGCTGGGATACGGAGGCGTCCCGGGGAGATGCCTGGACCGATCCAGGCGCTTTAGCGGCTGCGCTTTAACCAGCATGTTGTCGATTTCGGTTGCCTTCCCAGGCCACTTTTTCCGGACGAAGTCCTGGGAAAAGCCTAGGCGCTTTAAGCGCTTTAGCGAATGCATTCTGCCCAACATGTTGTCGCGTCCGGCTGACTTCTGAGGCCGCTTTCACCGGGCGAAGTCCCGGGAGAAAGCGTAGTCCCTTTGAAGTAAGGTCTTCGGCAAAATGCGCAAGAGATCGGGAGGGTCGGCGGCATCCCGAAGGGATGGAGGAGGTTCGTGTGGTTGGTGTGGTTCGTGGTTCTTTCCCGTTCGTGTCTTCCGTGTATTTCGTGGTTGTTTTTCGTTTCGTCCGGGTCGGGAATCATGGCTGGCTCGCCAGCGCGCGGGCCCGGCGGATCCGGGCGCTGTACTCCAGAGCGATGAGAGCATTTTTCGCCTGGGCCTGGCGGAAACAGTCCAGGGCCCGGATTGCCAGGTCGCGGCGGGCCTCCGGGGACTTGGCCAGGAGCGCGCGGTCCAGCTTCAGGGCGCCGGCTTCGGCGGCCATGGCGGCGACCGCTTCCCGGTTCTGAATATTGAAAAGGGTTTTCAGGAGGGTGTCCACCTTGCGGAATTCCCGTTCAGGATCACCCCCGCCGGCGCGCATGGCCTCCTCCCCCCGCAACCGGTGGAACCGGATGCGTTCCAGCAGAAGTACCCGCGGGTTCGCCGGGTCCGACAGCGCCTTCAGGATTCCCTCCGCGGCCTTCAGGGCGGCCTCGGGTGATCGCGAACCTGCAAGCTCCACCTCCGCCTCGAGGAGATGGTACATGAGGCGATGCGTGTTTTCCCGCTCCGTGGGCGGAGCCGTTGTTTCCCACTGTCGGAGCGTCTCCCCGTACAGCGCGAGGACGTCGCGGGCGTCCCCCCCATCGCGAAAGGCCGCGTACCCCCGGTTCTGCAGCGCCTCGAAATACACCGGGAGGATCGTCTTCCGGAGCGACTCTTTCAGGGTGGGCGCCATGGCCAGGTCCCGCAACTCCTTCAGGCAGAAGGAAGCGTCCTTGCCCTGAGACAGCGCCCCGATCGTTTCGACTTCCAGGGCAATGGCGATCCCGACGGGCGAGAAATCCAGCCCGGCGTCCAACGCCAGCGCCTTCCGGAAGGCTTCCCGGGCTTCCACGACCAGGGGGATCCCGTTCTTCCCGGCTTTGGTGAACCAGATCCCCTTTTCCAGGAGGGCGGTCGCCAGGTTCTGGTAATGCAGGGCGTCGCGTCCCGAGAAGCGGATGGTCCGCCGGTAGGCGCCGATAGCCTCGTCCAGGAGCGGCGTGGGGTCTCCCCCTTGCCGCCGGAGGATGCTGCCCTGGCCGTAGAGCGTGTTCCCGAGCTGGGTGCTGAAGAGGGCGGCATCGTCCCCGGCATGCTGCTCTCCCCGGCGGAGGATGGCGGCTGCCTCTGCCAGGAGGGAAGCGGCCCGTTGCTTCTCGGCCGGCGGGAGCGCGTTGGCCCTGAGCTGCAGGAACGCCCCGGTGTAGAGATAGCCCGTCGGGTTTTGCGGCGCCGTCTCCACCATCCGCCGGGCCTCGTGCAGGCCCTCGTCGTAGAGGGGCGTATCCGGGTCGATCCCGCGCTGGATCAGGAATTCCGCCAGGTTGTACTCCGAGAGGAGAACGACCTTCGTCGCCTCCACCGCTCCGGGATCGATGGCCCGGATGGCGGTCCTCTCCGCCTTGGCCCGTGCCAGCAGCGTTTCCGCGCCCTTGACGTCCTCTCCGGCCAGGCTGCGCCTGAGTCGGAGGTACAGGAGGTAGGTCCGCAGCCTGCGTGACGTCATGTCGCTGGGGTAGCGCCGGACCAGGTCGTCCACCAGGTGTCCGGCCTGGGACAGGAAGGCGGCCTCGCTCTTCGCGTCGCCCCGGTCGCCCGAACTTTCCGCCCGGTTGAAAAGGATTTTCACCAGGAGCGCCTCGATGTCGGACTGCCAGGGGCAACGCGCCAGGCCTTCCCGGGCCTTGGCTTCCGCCTCCGGGAACCGGTCGTCGAGATAGCCCAGCAGGGCTTCCACGTACTCGGGGGATTCGCTCACCACCGCCCGCCCCTCCTTCAGATAGGCGAGGGCCGGGTCCCGGAGTTCGGTGAGGGCCCGGGCCCTCGCTGCCGGGCGATTCGACGGGTCCATGAGCTGGATCCGGAAGATTTCCGCCTCATAGAGCCTCGTCAGGGACAGCCCGAGGTAGTAACAGACTTCCGGGGTCCGGTAATCGAACTCCTCGACGGCTTTCCGGAGGTTGTCCCGCGCGGGGGCGTACTCCCCGAGCGCCAAAAGGCCGCGTCCGATGGCGGAATTCCCCGGGCCCCGGGCGACGGGGCCTTCCCGCTCCATCCGGTACCGGATGCGGTCGAGCCCGGCCCGGATGAAGTTCATCTCGTTTCGGGTGTCGTGGAGCGGCCGTCCCCTGACCCAGGCCACGTAGCTTTCCACGTAGCGGATCTCCCGGTCGAAGAGGGCCGCCAGTTCCACCTTCCGCGCCATGAGGTAGGCAGAGCGGGCCCAGAGCACGGAGAGGGCGGCAACCATCACCAGGGAGAGCAGGAGGACCAGGGAGAGCGCCTTGTTCTTCCGGACCTTCTTCCAGAGGCGATAACCGACGGACGCCTTCCGGGCGAGGACGGGTTCCCCCTCGAGGTAACGGCCCAGGTCGGCCGCCAGTTCCGAGGCGTCGACGTAGCGCCGGAACGGGTCCCGCTCCAGGCACTTCATCACGAGGGTCTCGAGGTCCTCGGGAATCCGCCGGTCGACGGCCCGGAGCGGGAGGGGGTCTTGTAGGAGGATGCACGCCAGGGTGTTGACGGGGCTCTCGGTCTCCCAGAGCGGTCGCCCTGCCAGGAGTTCGTACAGGGTCGCCCCCAGGCTGTAGACGTCCGTCCGGGGGCCGATGTCGTGAACCTTCCCGGCGGCCTGTTCGGGGGCCATGTACATCGGGGTCCCCATGATCTCCCCCGTAACCGAGACCCCTTTCTCGCCGACCTGGCGGGCCAGGCCGAAGTCCATGAGGATGGGCTTCCAGTTCCCGACCCCCGCCTTTTCCAGCATGATGTTCCCGGGCTTGATGTCCCGGTGGACCAGCCCCAGGCGGTGCGCCTCCCCCAACCCTTCCGCCGCCGCCTTGATCAGGCGGAGCTTCTGCTCCTGGTAGAGTTCGCCCGCCTGCTGCGACAGGGAAACCCCGTCGATGTACTGCATGGCGATGAAGGGCTTCCCCTCGATTTCGCCCACGTCGAAAACCCGGCAGACATTCCCGTGATCGAGGCGGGCCAGGGCCTGGGCTTCCTGCAGCAGCCGGGCGATGGGCCCGGGGTCGTTCATCTTGAGGAACTTGAGAGCCACCGTCCGCTTCAGCCGGGTGTCGGTGGCCCGGTAAACCCGGCCCATGCCGCCGATCCCGAGGAAAGCGTTCACCCGGTACGGCCCGACCGTGGTGCCGATCAGCGGGTCGGCCTCCCCGTGGTTCTCACGCCCGAGGAGCTTGTCCTCCACGTCCCGGATGGAGGCCGCCAACCCGCCGAGCATCTTGTCCGGGGTCTCGAGGGTCGTCTCGAGGGGGGACTCCCCCGACGGGGGTGAATCCGGTTTCATGTCTTGGAAATGGCGGGTGGTGTCGTCGTTCAATTTCCCGTCCCTCCCGGATCACTACCGGCCGGAGCCGGGTCCCAGCGTCGCCGGTCGTCGCGAGGGAGCGTGCAGGGGCCGTTTCCCACCCGGATGCCGTTGCCCCGTCCGTTCCGGATGACGAGGCCGACGCCCGGTGGCCTGACGGTAGCGGGGGACCAGGGCGCTGCCCGGCTCGCGGCCGCCGCCGCACCGGCCCCCTTCAGGAAGTCGCGACAGGTGATCATGCCTCTGCCTCCCTCCCGCACCTGTCATGAAAATGCCGAATGTTCGTGTCCTGCCGCCGCAAAGCGTACCACCGATCGGGCACGGATTCAACGGCCGTCATCGGCGTTTTCAGAAGGGGCGCAGGCTTCGGCAGGCGCGGGCGGTCCAGGAGGTTGCCCTGCGGTGCAGGGCGTATCCACAGCCGTTGGCGACGGCATCGGAAAAGCGACGGAAACGCAAGCCGGTGTTTCGGGCGGCCCTCTTGCCGGGGGGGGAGTTGAGAAGGGACGAAAGGACCCAGAAGACCAAAAGGACGAAAAGGACCGAGAAACCAGAGGACGAAAAGCGGCACCCGAAAAGGCCGTCAGGGATCACTACAAAACGACCCACAGGATGAACGGCTGTACAAACCGGCAGGGGTCACTCGGTTTTAGCTTCGGACTTCAAGGCGCTTTTTAGTCAACCCCTTGTCACTCTGATCCGGATTTCCCTCCCGGGAACGGTCCTTGTACGTGGAGTTCGTGGTTTAGGCTGAAGGGGTTCAGGCCGGAATCAGGGCCGTCGGGAGCACCATGCCTTCGCCCCGGAATCCCGTTCGTGTCTTCCGTGTATTTCGTGGTTCAGTCTTCCGACTATCCGTGTTCATCCGCAGTTTGCTTCCGGTTTATCCGGGTTGGGCTGTAGGTCCGGAGTCTGTCTCATGGGGGTCGGAATCGGAATCGAAATCGGTATCGGTATCGCAATCGGTATCGCAATTGGTATCGGTATCGCAGCCGCAATCGCAATCGCAGTCGTCACCGAAAGATTCCGGGCTCCTCTGTCACCCCGCGCCGCTCCGGCCGCGTCGCCGGAGGCGCAGGGGCCGGGGGGCGTTCGGTCCGCGGGCCGGTCGCCGCCTGCTCCACCGCCTTCCGGAAGGGGGAGAGGGCGAACTGCCGGTAGACGTGCCGCCCGTAGCCCATGACCAGCACCGTGAAGCTCAGGATCAGCACCACGGGGACGAAGCGGCGCCCCAGGGACGCCGCGGGGCCCCGCAGTTCGGACGCCATCCAGTGCAGGGCCAAAAGGGCCAGCGCGGCCCCGGCCAGGAAGGTCCCCGCCACCGTCCAGTTCATGGCCCGCCAGGGGAGGGTGAGGAGGTTCAGGGGGCCGAGGGCCAACTGGGCCAGGGTGGCCCCCATCGCCAGCTTGTACCAGCCCCGCAGGACCCGCCCGCGGTCGAGCCCGGGGGCGTGCGCCGCGAAGTCGAAGCGGGCCCGCCGCATGAAACCGAAGAGGAAGAGCCCCGTGAGCGCCAGGGAGGCGCAGAGGAAGTGGAGGTACCGGGGGATCACGTTGCGCATCACCGCCGCGGACCAGAAGCCCCGGACGTCCCCCCACCGCTCCGGCAGGATCATCAGGTTGACGTTGGCCAGGAAGATCAGGGGCACCACCAGGAAGACCGCCGCCGCCAGGCCGAGGACGAGGAGCCGGAGGCCGGGCCTGGCCGCCAGGGCCCGCGGCGCGTACTTGTGCAGGTACAGGAGCAGGAAGGCCCCGGCCACCAGGGGGACCACCGAGATCCAGGCGTTCCCCGTCAGGACGTTCGCCGTGTAGAAGTAGAGGGTGTAGAGGACGTTGATGGACAGGAGGGGCGCCACCCCCAGGACCACCGCCAGGCTCTTGTTGACGGTCACGGTGTGCCCGACGGCCCGCGCCAGGCCCGCCCAGGCCGGTTCCCGGCGTCCCCGCCACTCCGCCCAGAAGGCCACCAGCGTCCCGCCCAGCATCAGGTTGACGAAGAGGAGGTGCAGGAGGAAGGAGAGCACCAGCAGGGGAACCAGGACCCACTCCGGCAGGGGGAGCGGGAGGGGGATGTCCCGGGGGAGCGGGGGGGCGCCCAGGGGGAGAGGGAGCGCGTTCATGGGGTGGGGCCCTCCTTGGCGGCCCGCGGTTCCAGCGTGTCGGCGAACGGGTTGACGGCGCCGGCGGACTGGGCGCCCGCGGGGGCCACGGGGCGGCGGTCCATCCGGGCGATCCAGGCCGCCAGGGCATCGACTTCCGCCGCGTTCCCCGGGAAGGGGGGCATGAAGTAGCGCCCCCGGTGCATCCCCGGGATGTAGTCCCGCAGCATGGCCGGGTCGAGGGGCGCGCCCGGCGGGGAGAGCCGCCGGAAGTTCCGGACCACCGAGTTCATGCCGGTGACGGTGTGGCACCGGCTGCAGGTCAGCATGAAGACCTCCTCCCCCGCCGGGAGCCGGTTTTCCGGCGTCACCTCCCGGACGCGGGCGTAGGCGGCGTGGGGGAGGACCCCGTCGCGCTGGTAAAGCGGGTAGTCCTCCACCCGGAGCCCGTTGGCGTAGAGGTACCCCCCGATGACGTAGGGTTTCCGGATGAACTCCCGCACCCGTTCGAAGTACCCGAGAAAGAGAAACAGGGCGACGAGGGGGAGGACCAGGGCCGCCCGGGGGACCCGCCGCGGGAAGGCCGCCCCCCAGGCGGCGACCAGGACCGCCACCGCCGCGGCGCCCAGGATCACGGTGCGGAGGGACCCGTACCACTCCAGGTAGGGCAGCGTGGTGACGGCCACGGGAACGCTCTGCAGCATCGCCTCGGGGATCACCGCCCGGTAGAGGAAGGCGCCGACGGCGCACACCGGCGCCCAGAGCAGGGTCCAGAAGGAGAGGTACCGGGTGACGCGCTCCCGCAGGGGGTCGCCGCGCTTGACGAAGCACGCGGCCAGCAGCAGGGCGAAGGCGCCGCCGGCGCACAGGGCCAACCCCGTCCGGAAGTAGAGCTGGGGGCCGTAGAGGGGGTTGAGGAAGCCGCTCAGGAACGACTTGCGCTCCAGCCAGCTCCCGGGGTCCATCTGGAAGCCCAGGATGGCGGTGATGATGGCCATGGTGAGCCAGGAGAAGGCGGCCAGGCCCGCCCCCAGGAGAAGGTGCCGCCGCTTTCCCCCCGGGGTGTCCTCCGCTTTCCACGTCAGGTAATAGAGCATGATGAAGACCACTTCCAGGACGAAAACCAGCCACTCCGTGAACCAGGCGCCGTAGAAGACCCGGATGAGGCTCCCGATGGCCGCCGGGTTCACCAGGGAGGTGGAGAACCAGATCCCCACCCCCGTCAGGGCGCCCACGGAGGTGGTCAGGATGAACCCGACGCGCATCAGGCGGCGGGCGAGCGCGTCCAGGGCGGCCGCCCCCGCGGGGTCGGCGGGGCGGCGGCGGGCGGCGACGAACTCCATCGTCACCACCACGGGGATGAACCCCACCGCCATGGCGTGGTTGATCCAGACGTGCACCGTGGCGATCACCGCCACCAGCATCCGGTTCCCGAGAAGGTCCAGGTGAAAGAAGGGAAAATCCATCGTCCATCTCTCGAGAGGGCGTTTCGCACAACGGTGAGGTCATTGTAAACGGAACCGGGGCGCAGGTCAACCCGCCTTGACAAGCCGGGAGAAAACCCCTATTCTCGCCCCGGAGGCGCTTGTGACCATCCCGAACCCGTTGCAGCCGACCCACGTCCTGCCCGGTCCATCGGACAGCGGCCATGACGCTTTTGAAGGGCGAACGGTCGGAAGTTACCGGATCACCGGCTTCATTGGCGCCGGGGGGCAGGCGAGGGTCTACCGGGCACAGGACGAGCGCCTCGACCGCGAGGTGGCGCTGAAGATCCTTTCTCACTCCGACCCCGATGCCGCCACGCGGATGGCCCGGGAAGCGAAGTCGATGGCCCGCGTACGACACCCGAACGTCTGCCCCGTGTACGAGACGGGCATGGTGGACGGCCACATGTACATCGCCATGGAACTGATCCCCGGCCTTCCCCTCTCCCAGGTCTCCGACGAACTGACGAACCGGGAGAAAGCCGTCGTTTTCCAGCAGGTCGCCGACGGTCTGGCGGCGGCGCATCTGCACGGGCTGGTGCACCGGGACGTGAAGCCCGGCAACATCCTGGTGGAGCGCTCCGACCGGCTTCTGCGGGCCGTTCTGACGGACTTCGGACTGGCGCGCCTCCAGGGGGAGGCCGGCGTCACCCTCACCGGGGAGGTGATGGGGACACCCGCCTACATGTCCCCCGAGCAGGCCCGCGGCGAGTTCAACCGCCTGGACGGACGGTCGGACGTCTACAGTCTCGGCGCGGCCATGTACACCGTCATGACCGGGAAGGCACCCTTCGACGGGTCCAACCCCATCGAGATGATCTTCAAGGTCCTCAACCAGGAACCCACCCTGCTCCGGGTGACCAACGCCCGGGTTCATCCCGACCTGGAAACCATCGTCATGAAGTGCCTGGAGAAGGAACCGGAGCGACGCTACACCTCGGCCCGGGAGCTGGCGGACGACCTGCGGCGTTTTCTGGACGGGGAGGCCATCCATGCCCGGCCGCACGGTCCGGTCTATCGCCTGTGGCGGCGCCTTCGCAAAAAGCGGGCGCTCCTCTTCACCGTCTTCGCCTCGGCCCTGGTCATCCTTGGGCTCGCAGCCTGGGCGATGCTCGCCGTCCGGTTCTCCCGGGAGCAGGCCCGCCACGCCGCCGCCTTCGAGCAGGAGGTGCGGTACCTCTCGGAGCGCATGCGCTACGCCCGGACCGCTCCCCTTCACGACCTTCGGGCGGAGGAGGCGTGGTTTAAGCAACGCTGCGCCCACCTGGAGGACCGGATTCGCCGGGCGGGCCCCGCCGCCCTGGGCCCCGGCCACGCCGCCCTCGGGCGGTGCGCGCTCATCCGGGGGGACGACCACGAGGCCGTGAGGCTCCTGCGCATCGCCCGGGATCGCGACGGTTACCGCCCCCCCGAGACGGCATACGCCCTGGGATCGGCCCTGGTGAGTCTATACCGCCGGGAAATGCGCGCCCTGGAGAGCGTGGGCCCGGCGAAACGATGGGTCCGGGCAGCCTTGGTCGCCCTGCGCCATCGGTCCCAGGCCCTCGACCTGATCGAGGAGGGTCGGGAAGCCACGTCGGAGCCGTCCGAGCTGGTGGAGGCCCAGGTCCTCTTCCTGCAGGACCGTTCCGGGGAGGCCCTCGAGGCCCTCGATCGCCTGCAGCGACGCGCTCCGTGGGTTTACGAGGGTCGGGTCCTCGCGGGGACCATCCTGACCACGGAAGCCATCCGCCTCGCCGACCGCGGCGAGATCGGCCCCGCCCGGGAGGCCTTCCGGCGGGCCATCCGTTCGATGGAGGAAGCGGGGGCCGTGGGGCGCAGCGACCCCGACGTCTTCGTGGCGCTCACCCGGACGCTGGCCATGGCCGGTCAACTGGAAGCGAGATATTACATCGAGGCCCCGGCGATGGACTCACACTACCGGCAGGGGATCGACGCGGCCTCGCGGGCGCTGGCGACCCGGCCGGACAGCCTGGACGCCCTGCTGGCCCTGGGGGAGCTGTACACCATGGCGGCGGAGATCTTCTACTTCGACCTGAGGAAGGACCTGAACCTCGAACCGACGCTCGGCGTGGTCAACCGGATTCTCCGCTTAAAGCCGCGTTCCGCCGACGCCCACCGGATGGCCGGCACCCTCTATCAACTCCAGGCCAACCGCCTCGCCCGGACCGGCGTCGACCCGGGGGCGCCTTTCCGCATGGCCCTCGGTCACCTGGAGGAATCCCGCCGGATCAACCCCGACAACCCGGCGGTTCATCTCCAGATCGGTCTCTTGCAGTTCGCTCGCATCGGCCGCGCCCGCCAGACCGGCGAGAATCCCCTGCCCTTCCTCGAGACCGCGGCGGAATCCCTCCGCCGGGCGGTCTCCCTCGCCCCGAGCGATCCTTTCATCCTGTTCAGGGCCGGGAACGTCCTCTCTCAGCTGGCCCGCCACCGGATGGCCGTGGGAACGCCTCTGGGGAGCGAACTGGGCGAGGCGATCCAGGCCCTGACGCTGGCGCGTCGACTCAACCCCGCCCTCGAGGACGCCGTGCTCGTCCTGATCCAGTGCGAACTGATGCGGGACGCCCTGGAGGAGGCCGCGGGGATCGACGACACGGCAGCGCTCCGCCGGGTCCAGTCGATCATCGACGATGCGCGGAAGCGGACCCGGGAGCGGCTCTTCCTCCGGCCCCAGCAGGCGGAGGTTTACCTCCGGCAAGCCCGTCGCCAAGGGGCACGGGGGATGTCGCCGGAGGAGGGGCTGGCAAAGACCGAGGCCTGCATCGCCGAGCTGGAGAAAGACCCGGCGTACGACGTCCGCAACTTTCTGTATTTCCGCTGGAAAGTGGCCTTGGTGCGGGCCATGCACCGGCTGAGGGCCGGCCGGTTCGACGAGGCGGTGAAGGTCCTCGACCGGGTTCCGCCACCCCCCGCGAGCCAACCGTTTCAGATGGAGGATCGAAAACTCTACTTTTGCCTGCTGGCATGGCGGGTTGCCGCCCGTGTCGGCCCGGGGAGGCCGGCGGGCCCGGAAAGAGCGGCGGCGGGCCGCCTCCTCGACGGGATCCGGGGAATTCCTTACCTGGAGCGGATCGCCGACGCCTTCGGCGCCACCCTGGCCCTCCTGGATGCCCGGTCCGACGGGTCTGCTTCCGTGGCTCCTCTGGAAGAGCGTTTCCGTGCGACCCTTGCCGGGCAACCGGGCTTGGCCTGGGCTCTCCGGCCGCTCCTGGACTGGGACCACCTGTTCCCGGCCCGGCGTTGAGAGCACCCCGCCCGGGCAAATTGCGATACCGGGACCGACCCCGAGGGTTTGAGAGACGAGGGACCGGGAGGCTGGACCGGCACCTTCCCCGGGACTGCCCCGTCCGGAGCGGCGGAGGGCCTTCCCCGGTCCATGGGGCGACCCTGACCCGGCGACCCGCGGTTTGCCGGCGCCGCCTCCTGTGCGCACGGTCACGAAACGGCCCATCCCGGAAGCGCTCCCCTGCTCAGGGCTCGCGCCCCAAACCGGGTCAGCTGCGCCGGCGTGAACCGATCCCGTGTTTGTCCATCTTGTAACGCAGGTTCTTCTCGCTGATGCCGAGGCGTTCCGCCGCCCGCGTCTGGACGTGGGACGTTTCCTCCAGCGCCTTGCGAATCCGTTGTTTTTCCAGGAAATCCACCGCGTCCGGGAGGGGAAGCCGGTGCAGTTCCTCCTCGAGGGAGTGGTTTCGGGTGGGAAGCAGGTCTGGGAAGTCCTCGGGCTGCAGGATGGAGGTGCCCGCCAGGACCACGGCCCGCTCGATGAGGTTCTCCAGTTCGCGGACGTTCCCGGGGAAGTCGTAACGAACCAGCATGTGCAGCGTGTCCCGGCTGATCCCGCGGATGTCCACCCCGTTCTCCTTCGCGAACGTCTCGCGAAAGTGCTCGGCCAGGAGGGGGATGTCCTCCCGGCGCTCCCGCAGGGGCGGCACGTCCACGTGGATGACGTTCAGCCGGTAGTAGAGATCGTTTCGGAAGCTTCCCTGCTCCACGAGACGGGCGAGGGCCCGGTTCGTGGCGGTGATGAGCCGGAAATCGACGGAAAGTTCGGCGTTGCTCCCCAGGCGCTGGACTTTCCGCTCCTGGAGGACGCGGAGGAGTTTGACCTGGAGCGAAGGGGCGATCTCGCCGATCTCGTCCAGGAAGAGCGTCCCGCCGGACGCCTCCTCGAAGCGACCGATCCGCCGACGGTCGGCCCCGGTGAAAGCGCCTTTCTCGTGGCCGAAGAGTTCGCTTTCCAGGAGGTTCTCGTTCAGGGCCGCGCAGTTGACGGCCACGAGCGGCCCCTCCCGGCGGGGGGAGGACCGGTGGATCGCCCGGGCCACCAGTTCCTTGCCCGTGCCGCTCTCGCCGGTGATCAGCACGGTGGCGGAAGACTGGGCGGCACGGTACACCAGGTGGGTCACCTTCTCCATCGCCGCACTCTTGAACAGCAGGTCGGCAACCCCGCCCCGCCCTTCCAGTTCCCGGCGCAGCCGCACGTTCTCCCGCGCTGTCTCCATCTGGCGGCCAATCTTCCGGATCTTGACCTCGAGTTCCTCCAGGTCCAGGGGTTTGGAAAGGTAATCGGCAGCGCCCTTCTTCATGAAGTCGACGGCCCGTCGCACGGAGCCGAACGCGGTGAAAAGGATGAACGGGATCAGGGGGTTTTCCCTCTGAAGGAAATCGAGGAGGTCTTCCCCGGTCCCGTCCTGCAGCCGGTAGTCGGAGAGGACCATGTCCACGCCCCCCGTGCGCAGCGCCGCGAGCGCTTCCGCCACCGAACCGGCGGCCTGGACGGGGTAACCCGAATCCTCCAGGCTCTGCCTCAGGAGTTCCCGCTGGTTCTTCTCGTCGTCGACGACCAGGATCCGAAAGGGGTGAAGCGTCATTTTGTCTCCTTCAGGGGTTCAGCAGGAGGGGCTTCGGGGAGCAGGAGGGTCACCTCGGCCCCGCCGCCGGCCCGGTTCCCCAGTCGCATCCGCCCCCCGTGCGACCGGACGATTTCCGCGCTCAGCGCCAACCCGAGACCGACGCCCCGGCTCTTGGTGGTGAAGAAGGGTTCCATGGCGTGGGCGAGGGCCTCCGGGGAGAAACCGGGGCCCGAGTCGGAGAGGGTGAGGGCGAGGAAACCGTCCTCCCGGCCCAGCCGTATCCCGATGCGGATCGGTCCGTCCCCGGCTTCGAGGCTGTTCCGCACCAGGTTCACCAGGACCTGGAGCAACCGCTCCTCGCTTCCCAACACCACCGGGTCCGGACAGTCGACCGCCGGGGCGATTTCCAGAATGGAGCCGCGCTGGCCGAGGTCCTCGGACATGACGTCCTGAACCCGTTCCAGCAAGGGGAGGACAGGCAGAACCCGCCGGTGCTGCGGCGAGGTCCGGCTGAATACCAGGAGGTCCTCCACCAGGCGATTCAACCGTCCGATCTCCTCACGGACCACGTCGAGGGTGTTCAGATCGCGTGGCTCCGCACGGGTGGCGAGGCGCCGTTGCAGCGTCTGCACGGAGAGGGAGATGGCGTTCAGCGGGTTCCGGATCTCGTGCGCCACCGAGGCAACCACCCGGCCAAGGCCGGCCAGACGGGTCTGGCGCTCCACGGTTTCCTCCATGGCCCGCAGCTCGGTGATGTCCCGCAGCAGGAAGAGTTTCGCCCGCTCCTTACCGTCACGGGCAGCCTCCGCCATCAACTCGGCCGGGAGCGGTTGGCAATGGACCAGAAAAACCCTGTCGTTCAGGCGAATCACGGGGCCGGGAAGCCCGGCGGGAGGGTCGGGCTGCAACCGGTGGATCGCGCTGCCGCCGCAGTCCATCTCCGCCAGGGGGCGGATCACGTCCGGGACCTCGGCCCCTTCCTCGGCGGCCAGCAACCGGGTCGCCGCCTCGTTGGCCCGGAGGACCTGCCCGTCCAGGCTCACCACCACCATCGCCTCGTCCATGGCCGCCATGATCCGGCCGGACAGGGCCAACTCGCGGAGGTGCCGGGACCGGGTGAAGCGGTGGTGTTGCCAGAGAAACAACAGGCCCGTGAGGGTGATCCCGGCAGCGAGGAACAGGATTCCCATGAGCAGGCCGTGCCCGGCTGACCGCTGAAGGGCGCTCCGGTAGACGTCGGTCCGGATGCCGACCCGGAAAAGGGCCGGATACCCTTCGGCCAGGTCCGTCCGGATGGCCTCTTCAAGCACCTCATCTCCGTTGAACAGGGTGAAACGGCTGGCTGGTTGGCCGCTCTCCATCACCCGGCGAAGGAAAGGGTCCGATTCCAGGCCCGCGGGCGACACCACCCCGGGGGTCGCCCCCACCGGCCCTTCCCCGTCCTGGATGGCGATGAAAGCCACCGACGGGATTTCCGAGAGCTGGGCCAGGGTTTTCCCTAAGCCGACGCTCTGCAGGTACTGCTCCAGTTTCTGGCCGGTGACCGTGACCATGATGGCGCCGCCGCCCGCTCGCGCCACCGCGGCCGCAAACCGTTTCCCCCGGCCTTCGGGGCTTTCGTGAAGTCCCAGGACCAGGGATGGAACGATTCCCTCGAGGATGGGGGCGATCTCTCCGACCCGTTTCCGGATGAACGCCTCATGATCCCCGCACTCGGGAGAGGAGGTCATCACCCGGCGCCCCTCCTGGTCGAAGAGATGGATTCGATGGAGTTCGAGGGACTCCGACAGGGTGCGGAGCAGGGGGGCATCCAGCGATTTCTCCGCATCCAGGTGGGCGATGAAACGGGCGGAAGCCAGGAGGTGCCGGGCCATCTCCGACTGGAGCGGTTCATAAGCGTCGATGGCCAGGCGGGACGAGCGGGCCAGGCTTCGGGCGAGCATCTCCGCATTCCGCTCTAACAGCAGGCGTAACTCCCGTTCGGTATTATAGTAATCCTGGACGGCATACCACGCCGACAAGGCGCCCAGCAGAACCCCGGCCGCCAGGAAGGACAACCAGGCCCGCCGGGAAAGGATGGCGCGAAATCCCGGATCGGTCAGCGGACGGGGGGGTTTTCCCATCGGATCTTCTCCGGCAACGGACCGGCAAGGAGGGCGGTGTATTCACCCAGCTTTTCCCCCAGGATCTTCCCTTCGACCTTGCGGGGAACGTCTTTTTCGTAAAGGATATACCAGCAGACCAGCAACCCTTTCTCGCGGGTCCAGCCGTAGCAGACCACCATGGTCCGGTCCGCGTCCACGGCGAAGAGCCGGGGCGCCGCGGGAACCCCGTCGGTTTTCAGCCGCTTCTTCTCTTCGGACTTCAAGCCGGGGATATCCCCCGGGTTCGACACGATGCGGATCTCGGCATCGGTGGGAAAGCCGAGAGCACGGAGCATGTTGCCCCGCTGCTCCAGACTCGAGGTCTTGGCCCGGTGGAGGCGCAACCGCTCGGCAAACCGGTCGTCGATACCGTCGCCGTCCGCGTCGTTGATCACCGGCCCGTTACGGCCCCAGTTCCCCGAGCCCCCGCCGCCGGTTCCGCCGACACCGTGCCGCCCGCCGCCCCCTCCCCTGCCCTGGGCGCAGAGAGAGCCGCCCAGAACGAGCACGAGGCCCAGGGCAAGGAGCCCTTTTCGAGAGTGTCGCCTGTTCTGCATCCCGGCTCCCTTCTCCCGTCCGGTTTCTGCCTCCGGAGAGGGTGGCTTCCGCCTCCCCCGGCCGGATGAGCAACCCTGATTCCGAATTATATGACGCAATATCCATGCCGCAAGAGAAACCACGCGAACTCCGCGGAAATTCCCGAGCCTTCGGGTGAAGGGCCCGAACGTGCTCACCCCGCGGGCCCCGGAGGCAGAGGCGCCTTTTCGCCAGGGGGCGTTTGCTCGATCAGGACTCGTCCATTTGGACGAAGGGGCAGGCAAAAGTGACGAATGGTCGTATCTCGCTGAAAATCAAGGGGAAAAACGAAAGCTTCAAGGGGAGGCATCCCCGTCTCACCCGGGAACGGCTCGCCCCGCGGGCACGGGAAGCAGTAAAGAAAATCATATAATGCCTTCTTTTTATTGAATTTGATTGATTGGCACGCCCTGTGCATATCACTTCGCGAAATTTGTTTTGGAGGTGCTCCATGAAACGTTTTCTCATCCTGACCGGCCTCGTCGGTACGCTCCTCTGCGGGATGGCGACGGCTCAGCAAAACCAGGCCGTCAACATCGATCCCGCCTCCCTGGCGACCTATGTCGGAACCGTCGCGGCCATCCATTTCGCGGCCGGCCAGGGGACTCCTTCCCTTTCTCTCGGCCTGGGCGAAGGGGCTCTCATCGAGGTTCGAACAGGCCCCTACTGGCTCTTTGACGTCAACGCCTTCACGCTGACCCAGGGCGATGCCCTCTCGGTGGACGCCTTCATGTCTTCCGACCCCGCCATCTCCGTTTACTATGCCGCCGTCATCCGCAACCTCACCACGGGGAAGACGCTGGTTCTGCGGGACAGTGCCGGGGTACCCCAGTGGACCGGCGGGCGGGGCGGCAACTCCAGCGGCCAGGGGAACGGCGCTTCCAACGGGCAGGGCAACGGGAACGGTCAGGGGACCGGCAACGGCGCCGGGACAGGTCAGTCCGGCCAGGGGGCCGGGCAGAGCGGCGGACAGGGTTCAGGGAGCGGAAACGGGGCCGGCACCCAGGCACACACCCGCCTTCAGGTCGACATGGAGGAGGCGGTGACAGTCAGCGGCTTCGTCACCCAGACCGCCTACTCGCTGGGGGTGAACGGGTCCTGGTTCATGCTTCAGGACGCGGCCGGGGCGCTTTACACCCTCTACTGCGGCCCCGTCTGGTTCCTGGCAGCCAACGATTTCAGCGTGGCAGTCGGGAATTCCGTGGAAGCGCTGATCGCGCCCTGCCCGGTGGATCCCGACCATTTCGAGGCGGTCCGCCTCGACAACCTGACCACGGCCACCAGCGTGGTGCTGCGGGATGCGGACGGGTATCCCCTGTGGCGACGGTAGGGGACCGGCAAACCCTCCCCCCGTCACAACGACTCGAAAAACCGCTCGGAGCGCCCGCAACGGCGCTCCGAGCTTTCTTTTCAACCCCGTCCGTAGAAGCGGCCCCCGATCCGGAGGGCGCCCCCCGTCACCTGGAGGGGAAAGGTCGCGACCTCCCCCCGCCGGTTCACCAGGACCAGGATGCGTCCGAAAACCTCCCAGGTCCCCGATTCCGGGCCGGAAATCCCGCTCCCGAAACCTGATGAAACCGTGGCCCGGTAACGGTACGTCCCCCCGGGTGAAAACTCGTACCGGCCGCCCACCGTGCTCGACCCCGCCGTTTCCGCGGACTCCCAGTTCCCCACCAGCCATCGCGCCAGGGCGGGGTTCGGGGCCAGGCCCTGCACCGCCAGGCCTTCGATCATCCCCCGGAGCGCCCCCCCCACCCGGGGAAACAGGGTCGGCTCCGTCAGGACCCAGGCCGCGTATCCCGCCACCACGATCCGCCCGAACACTTTCGCCTTGAAACCCTTGACCTCGACGGCGTCCCCCTGGGTCTCCACCACGGTCACGGCCAGGGCATCCCCTCCCCCGTCGCGGATCGCCCGCAGCTCCACCTCGAGCCGCTTGGAAGACCCGTATTCCGTGGTGCAAACCAGCGTGAGCCGCTGCGAGGCACCGTCCCCGCCGGCCGTGCTTCGCCGCTCCAGGCGGTAGCGGCCGTCCTCCAGGAAGACGGTGCGCTGGTAGTCGGCCATGACCCGCAGGAGGGCCGCCTGGCCGTCACCGTTGAAGACCGGGTAGACGCCGCCGCGGAGTTCCGACAGGACGGCCGCGGGCCGGCCGGATACCCACAGCTCCCGGCGGACCGTGGCGGGCCGCTGGACGATCCGGTCGGAGAGGGCGTCGTAGAACGGCCCCCCCGGCACGCTCCGGTCCCGCAGGACCGCCCCCGCGGGCAGGGGGAGCCGGCAGCTCCCGTCCTCGGCGGTCACCCACCCCGCGGGGCCGGGGGCTTCCCCGGGGCCGGCCAGGAGCCCGTTTCGCTCCGCCGTGCCGCACCCCCCGCCGGCCAGGGCGAGGATGAGGAGGGCGAGGGTCGCCGGGCGCCGGGGCCTTCTCCACGTGCGGGACCCGGGGCCGGCCGGTCGAAGGGACGGCGGGAAGGCGCCGGGGGAAGGCGTGCGCATCGGCCCCTCCCCGCTCACTGCCGGACGAACGCCAGGACGCTCCCGGACGCGTCCCGCAGGCGCAACTCCTCCCCGAACCGCTTCCACTCGTACGTGGAGGTTTTCCCGGAGGTCCCGTCGACGAAGGCGATCCGCCCGGCCCCGAGCTTGAAAACGCCCTGGCTGCGGCCGAGCAGGTACCGCCCCCCCGGCTCCAGGACCAGGACGACCGAGGCGGCGCCCCGGGCCTGCCAGCGGCCGACCACCGAGGCGAGCGGGTTCTCCCCCGGTCCCGCGGGCTGCCGGCGGCGGAAGCTGATGGCGCCCCCCTTCCCGTCGTTGAGCTGGAGCTGGTCCGCCGTCATCGTGAAGCGGTACACGGTCACCCGGCCGGCGTGCTCCAGGGCCAGTTTCGCCCCCTCCAGGGTGTACGAGCCCTCCAGGGAGGCCCGGACGTCCTTCCAGACGTAGTGCCCGTTCGCGTGGAACGACAGGGTGACGGTCCCCGAGGACCACTCCCCCACGATCGGCGCCCCCGCGGCCAGGGCCAGGGCCAGGCCCCACGACAAGCCCGCCGCGACGAAGATGACCCGGTGCAGTTTTCGCATGATGCCTCCTTCGGACCCTTGACGATCCGGGGCCCACTTTAACCCGGGGACCGTCATCTTCGAAGCGGGAGAATACCGTGATTCCGGGGGAGTTTTCCGATGCCCGCGGGGCCGCCGTCAGGGGAGGACGCCGGGTCCGTCGAGGAGGCGCCGGGCCCGGGCACGGATGGTCGGGATGTCCACCAGCCGGTCCTCCACGCGGCGGGCGATCAGGGACATGACCAGCCGGGCGAGGTCCGGGGGAAGAGAGGGCCGGAACGTGGTGACCGGCTCGGGGTCGCGGTTGAGCACGGCGTAGAGGCGCTGGTAAAGGTCCTCCCCGCTGTCGGCGAAGGGTTTCGTCCCCGTGAGCATCTCGTAGAGGATGATGCCGCAGGCGTAGAGGTCGATGGCCGGGGAGTGGAGGACCGCCCCCGACAGGTACTCGGGGGGCAGGTAGTCCATGGTCCCCATGAGCAGGCCCGTCCGGGTGAGGGTGGAGCCGTCGGCGAGCCGGGCCATGCCGAGATCCAGGACCTTGAGGTCCCGGGCGGCCGCCCCGGCCACGGGGTCGGCGGGCTGCCGGGCGTCCCCGAGGAGGATGATGTTGTCGGGTTTCAGGTCCCGGTGGGTCACCCCTTCCCGGTGGATCGCCTCGACCACTTCCAGGACGGCGAGGAAGAGCTCGACGGCGGCCGGAACCGGCAGGACGCCCTCGCGAAGGACCGCGCGAAGCGTCCGGCCCTCGACGAACTCCATCACGAGGTACAGCCGGCCGCCGGCCTCGCCGTGGTCGAGGGTGCGCACCACCGCGGGGTGGATGCGCCGCCGCCCGATCTCCAGTTCCCGGAAGAGGCGGTCCCGGGCTTCCGGGTCCACGAGGTTCCGGTCCAGGACCTTCAGGGCCACCACCTGGCGGTTGCGCCGGTCCCGGGCGCGGAACACCGTCCCTTCCCCGCCGCTGTCGACCCGCTCCAGGATCCGGTAGGGCCCGACCCAGTGGGTGCGGCGCCACAGCCGGAAGGCCGCCAGCACCCAGCGGGTCGCCCGGTACCCCAGGACCAGGGCCAGGGCGCAGGCCATCACCAGGAGCGCCTGGAACCAGGTCCGTTTCCAGATGGGAGCATGGACCGTGACAGGGGCGGAGGTGAACACCGGCCCCGGCGCGCCGTCGGGAAAGTACGCCTGGACCGAGAACCGGTAACGACCGGGCGGCAGGTTGGTGTAGACCGCTGACCGCCGCTTCCCGGCGTCCACCCAACCCTTGTCGAACCCCGACAGGAACTGGCGGAACCGGACCCGGTCCGCCTTGACGAAGCAGGGCGCCAGGAACTGGAACTCCAGTGCCTGCGCGGAGGCGTCCAGGTCGAGGGCCGCGGCGGGGTCCCGGGGATCTCCGTCCACCCGGACGGTTTCCACGCGGGCGGCCGGTGCGGGTCGAACGGTCGTCGCCGCCCGGGGGTCGACAGCGGCGAGGCCGCGGTTGGTGGGGAACCACAGGCGCCCGTCCGCGGTCCGGCAGCCGGCGGGTTGCAGCCCCCCGTTGCACTCGAGGCTCTTCAGCCCGTCCCCGAGGCCGAAGCGCTCCGCCCGGACCACGCCGGAGCGCCCGTCCGCGACGGCGTCCAGGTCCGCAACGCTTACACGGAAGATGCCACGGTTGCAGCCCATCCAGAAGGACCCGGCGCCGTCGTCGAGGACCTGGAAGACGCGGCCGTTGGGAAGGCCGGCCTTGGGGGAAACGACGGCCGTGCGCCCGCCGCGGACCCGGCAGAGCCCCCCGCCGTTGGTCCCCACCCACAGGTCGTTCCCCCGGGGAAGCAGGCAGAAAACCTCCTCCGGGGGCAGCCCCCCGACCCGGGACCACGATGCCCCGGGCCCTTCCGGCAGCCCGAAGAGCCCGTTCTCGGTGGCCAGCCAGACGGTCCCGGCGGCATCCCGGGCAATCCCCCGCACGACCCCGGCCGGGACCCGGTCCTCCCGCCGCCACACCCCCTGGTCGAGGACCCACAGGCCTTTCCCCAGCACGCCGGCCCACAGGCTGCCGGACGGGTGCTCCCAGAGCGCAAAGACGAGGCTGTTCTCCGGCAGCGGGGGGACCCTCACCGGCGACAGGTCGCTCCGGAACCGCCCGATGCCCTGGTCGAAACCGACCCACATGCCGCCGGCGGCGGAAGGGCAGATCGACCAGACGGCGGCGGGGGAACGGGGGTCCGGGGACAGCACGGCCGACGGGCGGTCGTCCGGCCCCAGGACCGCCAAGCCCTTCAGGGTCCCGACCCAGAGCCGGCCCGCCGGGTCGGGGCAGACCGTCAGCACGCAGGGGTCCGGCAACCCGTCGGCCGTGTCGTACACCCGAAAAGGGCCCTCCGACAGGCGGTTCACGCCCCCGCGGAAGGTACCCGCCCACAGGCCGCCGTCCCGGTCCTCGCAGAGGGAGAAGATGACGTCGTCGGTGAGCCCGTCGGCCTGGGTGATCACGCAGGTCCCCGACGCGAGGAGGCGGACGATCCCTTTCCCCGTGCCGACCCAGAGGGTGCCCCGCCGGTCGGGACAGGCGACGCGCGGCTCCCGGTCACGGAAGGCGGGGACGGGTGTCACCCGGGCCAGGGTCCCTTTCTCGAACCGGTTGATGCCCGCCTCCGTCAGGGCCAGCACCGCGCCGTCCGCCGTCTCGGCGAGGGCGGTGACCCGGCTGCCGCAGAGCCCCCCGGAGGGCCCCCACTCGCGCCGGTTCCCGTGGTCCAGGCACGCGAGGCCCCGCGTCGTCCCGATCCACAGGCGCCCCTGCCGGTCCTCGAGAACGTCCCGCACCTCCCGGTCGCCCGACGGGTTCCCGTTGGTCTCCCCGGAGAAACGCCCCCCCTGGAAACGCCGGACCCGCCCGTCGACGTCCCACAGCCAGACCCCGTCGGGGGAGGCCGGGCGGATGCGGAGGGGACGCCGGCCGACCGCGCCGGGCGAGGGGACGCGGCGAGTGAACCCTTTCGGCGTGAGGGCGAGAAGGCTGCCGTCGTAGGTGCCGACCCACAGGGTGCCCCGGGAATCCAGGGCCAGGGAGACGATGTGGCTGTCGGGGATCGCCGGCGTGTTCTCCGGGTTGTACTCCCGGAATTCGACCCCGTCGAAACGGACCAGCCCCTCGAGGGTCCCGAACCAGAGGAAACCGTCCGGGGTCTGGGCGATGGACGTGACCGTGTTCTGGGGCAGGCCCCGCTCCACGGTCCAGTGCTCCACGACGTACTGGTGCGGCCGCGGCGCGGGGTCCCGGGCGGCGGGGTGCGAAAGGGCCAGCACCACACCCAGCAGGACGCCGCCGGCACGGAGGACGGCGGCCCGGGGTCTCCCGGCCCGGGGTTTTCCCCGGGTCGGGCCCGCCCCGACCGATCCCGGATCCTCGTCGCACCCGCGGGAGTCCAGCACGCCCGGTCCCTCTCCTCTCCAAGACGTGGCCGAAGTCTACCGGACGGCCCCCGTTCTGTCAAGCCGCCGCGGGCCCGCCGATGTCGGCCCGCTCACCGGAAGGCCGTCGATCAGGGCAACCCGCAGGGGCTGCCGGGGACGGCCGGGTAACACACCATCCGGGACCCGTCCGGTGAGGCCAGGAGCATCTCGCCCACCAGCGGCTGGGTGCCCTGCACGGCGATCCAGGCCACCTGCTCCGCAACGCCGGGGAAGAGACCGGCCACCGTGCCGTGAAAGAGCCCCATGGCGGCGACGGTTGACCGAGCCGACCCCAGGGCTTCGCCGTTGCTCCCGAAGGCGTGAAAAACCAGGTTTCCCGCTCCACCCAAGGCATGGATTCGCAACCCCGCCGTCTCCTCCGGGCTGAGCGACGCCAGGGGGAAGATCAGTCGCGCCCCGCCAGGAAGGAGGGCGGGGAAACCGTCGAAGCCGAAGGCGCCCGAGCGGGTCATGAACAGCTCGAAACCGGCAAAGCCGGGGCCCTCGCCCACCAGGGCGAGATACGAACCGGGGGGGCAGGGCTCCCCCTCCCCCACCAGGTTTCGGACCTCGCGGCTGACCTGCTCGTAAGGTCCGACGGTCCAGAGCTTCTCGGCCAACGGAAGGCCGTTGGCGTCGATGAGGCTGGCCAGGAATCGCATGGGCGACGGTTCGAGGTTGCAGAACGTGGCGCTGGTGTAGTAGTCCCCCTCGGGCGGGACCTCGGTGCAGACCCGGAACCCGGAATCGCCGCGGGCCGGCGCCGCCGACGCGGGATGTCCCGCCGCCGACGCATCCTCCCACCTCGGCCCCGGCGGGTTGCCCGCCAACCCCGAGAGCCCCGCGGAGGCCCAGTTCCCGAACAGTTCGAACCCGACAAGAGGCTGATCCGACGTGACCCGGACCATCCGGACCGCCTCGGGGTCCAGCCCCGGGAAGATCTCCCGGACCAGGCGCACGTACTTCCCGCCCGCCGCGAGGTTCACCGGGGTCGTCCCGAGGAGCGCCCCGTTCTCCGCGTGCGCGTGCAGTTGAACGAGCCCCCCGAAGGAACCGGTGCCGACCAGTGTCAACCCCGTGTACCAGGGGCCCGTTTCCGCCACGAAGGGGAACACCCACTCACAGGCGCCGTCGGAGAAGAGTGGGAGCGAGGTCTGGGCCCGGCCGTCCCGCGTCCCGAACACGACGACGCCCCGAAGGTCTCCGGTGCTGAAGATCTTGGCCCAGGCGCCGCGGGTGAAGACCTCGGGGCCGAACACCTCCCCCGCGTCGAACGTCCGGGACCCCAGGGCCGGCAAGGTCCCGGCCGCCCGGGTCTCCAACAGCGTCCCGTCCTCGGCGTACGCGGTGAACGTCACCGCGCGCGGGAGGCCCGAGAGGTTCACCAGCGTGATCCGCGTCCGCCAGTCCGGGGTGGATGCGATGTGGGGGACCAGGAGTCCCCGGGCGCCGCGGCCCACCTGGACGAGCACGGCGTCGGACTCCCCCCGCAGCGCGGTCTGGTAGGGTTCCGCCAGGGGGAAGTCGGGTGTCGACGCCGATGCGGCGAGCAGGCAGGACCCGTCCGCGCCGATGGACGCCCGGTTGGTGTTCTTGTACGGGACCGCCGTGTCCAGGAGGGTGGCAGCGCCCAGTGCCCCGTCCGCGGGGGACACCTCGCAGAGGAAGAGGTTTTCGGAGAGGGAGAAATTCCGGGGAAGGCTCTCCTTCAAGGGGAAGTCGGGGGAGACGGTCTGACCGATCACCGCCACCGCCGAGGGGGATTTCACGACGAGATCGGTGACGTTGTCGTAGTTCGAGCCGCCCAGGTAGGAGGACCAGTGCAGGGAGGCGGCCCCGCTTGAAAAGCACGTGACGAAGGCGTCCGAGGCCCCGGCGAGGTTCCCTTGCAGGGCGTCTTGGGTGGGGAAGTCGTCCGAACCCGTCACCCCCCCCAGGTACACCCGGCCAAGCGGGTCGAGCTCCACGGCGATGGCCTGGTCGTCCCGGGAGCCGCCGAGGAAGGTGGAAGAAACGATCAGGGTCGCCGAGGGGTCGAGCTTGACGAGGAAGGCGTCCATCTCTCCCGCATTCTGGGACTGGTAGGCATTGAGCACCGGAAAGTCGGGGGAACGGGTCGATCCCGCCACCCAGAGGTGTCCCGACGGGCCCACCTTGACGTCCGTCGCCTGGTCCCACTGGGATCCGCCCAGGAAGGCGCTCCGGAGGAGGACGCCGTCCGCCGCCCGGACCCGGGCGACGAACGCGTCGCAGAGCCCGTGGAAAGGGGTCGGGTTCGGCAGGGACGGGAAATCCGGGGAGAGGGTCCGCCCGACGAGGGTGAGGACCCCGTCGGGCCCGAAGGCCAGGGCGTAAGCCACGTCCTCGTTGACGCCCCCCAGATAAGTGGACCACAGGAGGGTCCCCTCGGGGGAGAGCTTGGTCACGAAGGCATCGACGTACCCCCCCAGGCTCGGCTGGAACGCGTGGAGGACGGGGAAGTCCGGGGAGTTGGTGGACCCCGCCACGTAGAGGTTGCCGTCCCCGTCCGACACCAGGTCCGTGACGTACTCGTACCCGCTCCCCCGGAGGATGGCGGTGCAGAGAAGCTGCATGCCGGCGGACGAGAAGCGGGAGACGAAGACGTCGGCCCCGGCGGCCGTCGAACCGGGGGCGCCGGGGAAATCATCCGAGTAGGTGCACCCGGCGATGCAGGGGTCCCCGTTCGGGGTGACGACGGCCGCAACTCCGACCTCTACCCCGTCACCGCCCAGGAAGGTGGACCGTTCGATCACCAGGGCCCCGACCCCCCCGGCAGCCCCGGCCTCCGCCCGGGGGGCGGCTGCCAGGCCCGGCCCCACGGGAACCGTCAGGAACAGGGCGAGGATCGTCACGGCAAGCTTGATCTTCATGATGCGGCCTCCTGGTTTCGCGAGGTGCCGGCTGGCTCCGGCAGACCCGGGCCGCCGGCGGCGCCCCGGGTTCTCCTCCCCAGTGTAAGCGCCCGGTCCCGGGGCGGCAACGGGGGGAAACCCGACATCCGGGTGGGATTATCCGCGACGGGGACCGGTTGCGGCGCCCCCGACCCGTTCTCCGGGTGCCGACCACACTCCGGGCTTACCGGGAGCACGATTTTGCGGTAGAATGGGTCCGCCGCGCCCCGCCCCCGGCCCCCGGGAACGGGCGCGAGCCCTGCGACAGGGGCCGACGATGCTCAGGCACTTCATCACGGTGTCGCTGGACCGGGCCCGCTACCTGGTGAGCGTCCAGCTGGACCACGGCCGGGAGGCCTTCCGCCGGGAACTGGAGCGTTACCTGGACACCCTGCTCGACGGCACCCTCCAGGACCCGGCCGAGGCCGACCGACGGCTGATGGCGCTCCTCTCGGGCCTCCTCTCGGCCGTCTTCGCCCGGGACGTGGAGAAAGTCATCCGCGCCCAGCTCGGGCTCTCCCGCACGTTCTTCACGCTGCGCGGGGTCCCGGAAAAACGCGAGGCCTTCGTGGCCGCCGCGACCGACTTCCTGGCCGGGTTCTGCCCCTTCGCCGGGGACGGCGGGCAGACCTCCGACAGGGCCGACCTCTACCTGCGGCTCTGCCCGGACGAGGTGATCCGGGACCTGAGTGTCGCCTCCTGGGCGGAGCGCTTCGGGTACACCGCCGACCACTTCTCGCGAAAGTACCGGCAGGAGCGGGGAAGCACGCCCGGGGAGGCCCTCCAGCGGGAGAAGCTGGCGCGGGCCCGGGCGATGATCGAGGCCGGCGACGGCCTGAGCCTCAAGGCGATCGCCTTCCGCCTGGGTTTTTCAGACTACGGGCACTTCCGGAAGGTCTACAAGGAGCACTTCGGCCACCCGCCCTCCGGGGCGGAAAACCACCCGTCCGCGGCCATCCCCTGAGCCCACCGGAGGCAAAACGCCGTGAGCTTCGGTTCGATCGAAAAAGGGTGAGGATCCCCGTATTGTCCTGGCTCGGGACCGGCCGAAGAAGCAGCGGCGCCTTCACGCCAATGCCCCCAAAGCCGCGCCGGCCTCCGGCTGCGGCGGCCTGGCGCCGCTTTCACCGCGCCGGCTGAAGCCGGCGCCACCACCTTTTTCCCGTCACTCGACCGGCGGGCCCTCGGGCGGGAAGACCGGGAGCTCCTTGCCGAGGTCGAAGAGGGGCGAACGGTAACCGTTGTTGAGGATCACCGCCAGGGGCATGCCGTCGGTGACCGTCTCGGGCCCCCAGTACTGCCGGGGCCCCGTGGAGTTGAAGTAGTCCCCCGCCGCCCAGTACTTCCGGTACGCCTTCAAATGGTTGAAGGCGGGGGAGCCGAGGTCCACCAGGGCCTTGCGGATCACCACCTTCTCCTTCGCGCCCCGCTGCTCCAGGTTCATCAGGCCGGTGAGGGGGATGGCCACCGGGCGCCCGCCGCTGTCCAGGTCGGTGACCGACGCCATGTAGCCCGTCTTCCCCGCCAGGATCAGGGAGCCCGCGCACAGGCCCAGGTTGAGGGTGAAGGCCATGTCGAACTTGCTGGGGGCGCCGCAGCGGCCCTCGTAGCCCAGGAAGTGGGCGAGGGGGTTGAAGCGGAAGGCCTTGAAGGCGTCCATCTCCTCGTCGGTGAACTTCCGGAAGAGGGGGTCGAAGGCCCCCGGGTCGCGCTGCATGGCGAGGATCTTGTCGGCCGCGAGGTGCATGAGGAGCCGCTCCGTCTGGATCTGGGAGACGGGGAGGTTGCCGTGGTCGTCCCGGTCCAGGAGCAGCATGGTGCGGAACTCCTCGGGGAGGCCGTCCAGGCTCGCCCGGTTTTCGGGGGAAAGCCCGTCGCGGATGAAGTTCTTCCGCTCCTCGGGGAGCAGGGCGTCGATCCGGGCCTTGTGCGTGTCGATGACCCGGTTCAGCTCGCCGATGAGCCGCCGGAATTCGGGGACGAACTCGATGAGGCCCTCGGGGATGATGACCACCCCGTGGGCGATCCCCCGGGCGGCCCGGCGGGCGATGGTGTAGGCGATGCCCTCCACCATCTTGTCCAGGGTGAAAGCGCGGGCCGCCACCTCCTCCGAGACGAAGGTCATGGAGGGCCGGATCATCAGCGCCACCTCCAGGGCCACGTGGGAGGCGCTGCGGCCCATGATCTTGATGAAGTGGTAGTACTTGCGGGAGGAGGGCGTGTCCTTGGCGATGTTGCCCACGATGGCGGCGTAGATCCGGGTGGCCGTGTCGAAGCCGAAGGAGATGGGGAGGAGGCCGGGGACCTGGAGGTCGCCGTCGATGGTTTTCGGCACCCCGATCACCTGGACCCCTCGGCCGTCGGCGTGCACGTCCCGGAAGAGGTGCTCCGCCAGGAAGGCGGCGTTGGTGTTGGAGTCGTCGCCCCCCACCACCACGATGGCGTCGACGGCCTTCTCCCGGCAGACCTCCCGGACCCGGTCGAACTGGTGGACCGCCTCGATCTTGGTCCGGTCGCTCCCCAGGAAGTCGAAGCCTCCCATGTTGAGGATGTTCCGGGCCTCCGCCTCCCCGATGGGAAAGGCGTTGCCCTTGATGAGCCCGCCGGGGCCGGCCTGGACGCCGAAGAGCAGGTTGCGCGGCCCCAGGGCCCGGTGCAGCCCGACGATGACGTTGTTGCCCCCGGCGGCCGGCCCCCCGGAAAAGAGCACCACGACCTTTTTCCCCGTGACGGGCGCCGGTTCCACGTCCCGCACGGCTTCCAGGACCCGGTTCCCGTGGGCGGCCACGGTGTTCGGGAACATCGGGGCGATGCGCCCCGCGTCAGGCGTGGAGAGGATCTGGCCCGTCTTGCGGAACGTGGCGGGGACGATCTCCCGGCTGTTCCGGAACGCCTGGCACACCGGCACCGGCTTCTGCTTGAGGCAGCGCTCGAAGGGGGACGTCCCCTTCTCCCGCGCCATTTTCTCGAGGATGGCCTTGTCCATGATCTCCCTCCGGGTCGGATTCGCGGAACGTTCCGCGGGCAAACGTCGATTTCTGCCGGTATTGTGGCCGAAGAACCCCGTCCCGCGCAACTGAAAACTTCGATCTTTGCCCGCGCAGGCAACAAGGCCGGAACCCGCCCCCGGAATGGAAATCGGCCAATACGGCCGGGCGAGCGAGGCCCTCGACCCCGTCCCGCGCAAGCCAGAACGACTCCCGCCCGCCCCTGCCGACGCTCCGACGCCCCCACGCCTCCCCCTTCGCGACGTTCTCCCCTTTCAAACCGTTCTCACCCTTCACACTTTCACATTTTTTCCCACCCTTCCCACTTTTCCCACCCTTCCCACTCTTCCCACCCTTCCCACTCTTCCCACTCTTCCCACTCTTCCC
>JAGNHB010000051.1 GCA_018001935.1 Acidobacteriota bacterium | reverse complement strand
AATGCTCTTCTCGTTTTTTGGAAGGCCGTCCGGGAAAATCCGGGGCCGAACCGATTTCCGTTTTCACCCGGCCCGAAATTCGCCCCCGCCCATCCTCAGCGCCGCCTGATTTTTTGCGAGGGCATCAAGGCTGATAGGCTGAAGGTTGATAGGCTGAAGGCTGTTAGGCTGAAGGTTTGAGGTGATTTCTTGGGGTGAGTTTCGGGATCAGAATCGGGATCGGAGTCGCAATCGCAACCGGCAGCGCACCGGCGGCGAACCGGCCGCGGACCGGTCGCAGACCTGCGGCGCACAGGCGGCGAACCGGCGGCGGACCGGCAAAGGACCGGCAACGCTAAGGCCTCGGGCTCCGACCTTCAGTCTAACAGCCTTCAGTCTAACAGCCTTCAGCCTAACAGCCTTCAGCCTATCCACCTTCAGCCTGACAACCTCCCCGCCGCGACCCCATGAATCGAAGGAAAAGGAGAACGACATGAGCACGAGCCTGACCGACATCGACATCGCCCGTTCGGCCCGCCTGGACCCCATCGCCGACATCGGCGCCAAGCTGGGGCTCGCGCCCGGGGACCTGGTCCCTTACGGCGACCACAAGGCCAAGGTGAAGATGAGCGCCATCCGGCGCCTGCTGGATTCCGACGGCTGCAGGGGCCGCCTGATCCTGGTGAGCGCCATCACCCCCACCCCGGCGGGGGAGGGGAAGACCACGGTGAGCATCGGGCTCTCCCAGGCCCTGCAGCACATCGGGAAAAAGACCGCGGTGGCCGTCCGGGAGCCTTCCCTCGGTCCGGTATTCGGCGTCAAGGGCGGCGCCGCCGGGGGCGGCTACTCCCAGGTCCTCCCCATGGAGGACATCAACCTTCACTTCACCGGCGACTTCCACGCGGTGACCACGGCCCACAACCTCATCGCCGCGGCCCTGGACAACCAGCTCCACTTCGACAACGCCCGCCGCATCGACGCCCGCACCCTCTCCTGGCGGCGCTGCCTGGACATGAACGACCGGGCCCTTCGAGACATCGTCATCGGCCTGGGCGGCAAGCTCAACAGCGTGCCCCGGGAGACGGGCTTCGACATCACGGCCTCGTCGGAGATCATGGCCATCCTGTGCCTCTCCACCAGCTACGCCGAGCTGAAGGAGAAAGTGGGGCGCATCACCCTCGGCTACACCCCCGAGGGGGAGGCGGTGCTGGCCCGCGACCTGAACGTCCAGGGGGCGGTGACCGCCCTGCTCAAGGACGCCCTCCTGCCAAACCTCGTCCAGACGATCGAGCACGTGCCGGCCTTCGTCCACGGCGGGCCCTTCGCCAACATCGCCCAGGGCGCCAACAGCATCCTGGCCACGAAGCTGGCCCTGAAGACCGCCGACTTCGTGGTGACGGAAGCGGGCTTCGGCTTCGACCTGGGCGCCGAGAAGTTCTTCGACATCGTCTGCCCCTACGGCGGTTTCCACCCCTGCTCGGTGGTGCTCGTGGCCACGGTGCGCGCCCTCAAGATGCACGGCGGCGTCCCGAAGAGCGAACTGGGCAAGGCGGACCCCGACGCCGTCCTGCGGGGCCGGGGCAACCTGGAGAAGCACGTGGAGAACATGCACAAGTTCAAGGTCAACCCCGTGGTGGCCGTCAACCGCTTCCACTCCGACACCCCGGAGGAACTGGAGGCCATCCGCGCGATCTGCCGGGAGGCCGCCGTGGAGTGCTCGGTGGTGGACTTCTGGGGTCAGGGCGGCAAGGGGGGTGTCGAGCTGGCCGAGAAGCTGACCTCCTTCCCGTGCCGGCCCGGCTGCATGCGGCCGTACCAGCCCCTCTACGACTGGGCCCTGCCGGTGGAGGAGAAGGTCCTGACCATCGCCCGGGAGATCTACGGCGCCGCCGCGGTGGACTACCTCCCCAAGGCGAAGGCGAACCTCAAGACCATCAAGCGGCTGGGCCACGACAAGCTCCCCGTCTGCATCGCCAAGACCCAGAATTCGCTGTCGGACAACCCCGAGCTTCTGGGGCGGCCCAAGGACTTCCTCGTCACGGTGCGGGAGGTGGTCCTCTCCTCGGGCGCCGGCTTCCTGGTGCCCATCACCGGCGAGATCATGCGGATGCCCGGCCTGCCCAAAACGTCGTCCTTCGAGAAGATCGACGTGGACCCTGACGGCAACATCACGGGGCTCTTCTGATCCCCTCTCACGCCGAGGCCGATCGCATCGGTATCGGAATCGGTATCGGTATCGCTATCGGTATCGCAGTTGGTCTCGCAATCAAAAGTTTTTTAGACGCTTTCGTGGCTGCGGTCTTCCTTTGCGAGCTTGGCGCCTTGGCGAGAGCCGATCCAGATCATTATCTCGCAAAGGCGCAAAGCTCGCAAAGAAAATCGGGTCGCCGGGGATGCGGCCAGTGGGCGTGAAAGCTCGTCTTCACTCGGTCGCCGCGTGTTCTGAATTCTTCGCTCGCGTGGTTCGTAGTTCACTCTCCCATCCATCCGTGTTCATCCGTGGTTTCTTTCCGGAAATGAAGCGGGTGTTCGTCGATACCAACCCTTTCGCGGCCGTTCCCGCGCAGAACGTTCACGAGGAGAAGGGACGTTGTGTGGCCAGGAAACAACGGTCGTCGGGGAGGAGGGGTAAGTGAAATGAGAACCGTTTTTCCCAACTTTGGTACTCCTCATACTCCGTGGGCGGAAACCTCCCGGCCGCTCGTCCCCTCCACGGATGCCCGGGCGGCCATCTGCCTGCCCCGGGATGTCGAAACCCTTCGGGAACGCGAAACGTAAAACCCTGCGTCGGTCGGGCGGGTGACACACCCCGAGCCGGCACGCTTCGGATGATGTCGCCCGCAAGGAGGTCACCCATGTTGTGTTGGGAGCGGTACCGGGAGTGGACGTCCCGGCAGTTTTTCAGCGTGGGGGTCCCGCTCGTGGTGGCCGGGTTGGCGCTCTGCTCCCCCTGGCCCTTGCGGGAAGGTCTGCCGCCCTTCTGGGACGGCTTCTGTGTGGGGCTCGGGGCCGCGATGACGGGGTGTTCCGTCGCGTTCAACGTTTTGGGGCTCTGCCGTGTCCGGGAGGAGTGGGGCCGGGGTTGAAAGGCCTCCTGCCCCGTAGTTCGTACGCGTCGTCCCGACGCGGACCACCGGGTGACCGGAGGCCACGAAATTCAGAATTCAGGATGCTGGAGGAGGAGACAGCCCTCTGGAGGCCCTGGTCGGGAGACCGTGAACCGGAGACGGCGCCGGGTCGGTTCACGGTGATGGGAAACACCGCTTGGCAACGATTTTCCTTTAGAGCGCCTGAGCAGCCTCAGCCTCCCTATCGTTCCCGCTCGATGATCAGGTTCACCGTGGCGCCGGCGGTGCGGGCGGAGTAGGGGCCGTCCTCGGGCAGGGGGAAGATCTTGAAGCGGAGAAGGCGGTCGTCGTCGAGGGGGTCCTGGTCCCAGACCTCCAGGGTGATCCGGCTCTGGGGCGTGATCTGGATGCGCGCCCCCTCGTCCCAGACGGGGGCGTTGTTCTTGAGGAGGGTTCGCGAGCGGTAGACGGCGATATCGTCGCGCAGGACCACGAAATAAGGGTCCGGGGAGGCGGGGTTGCCGGCCACGGTGTCGCGGAGCGGAAGGTTGGAGGCCGAGACGACCCGGATTTCCACCGTTCCGGTGAAGCGCGCCAGCCGGTTCGACCAGTGCCGGAGCCGCTCCTCGGCGTAGGGTTTCCGGAACGGGGTCCGCGCCGTCTGGATGAAAGTGCGCCAGGCGTCCACCGCTTCGCAGATCCGGGTGCCGCTTCCCGTGTCGATGTCCTCGGCCTTCTGGAAGGCGTTCTTCTCCCACTTCCACACCCGCAGCATCATCTCGGCGTCGGCGCGGCCGGCGAGACGGCCGCAGTCGGCGAGGTACGCCTCGAGCTGGCGGATCCGGTCGTCGTAGGTCCCGGTGGTGGTTGATTCCAGGGCCTTGATCCGGTTCAGTCGGGACCGGCACTCCTCGGTGGAGGGCGACGGGGGCCTCGGGAGCGGGAGTGTCGGCGGCTTGGGGAGGGGGGAGATGGCCGGCGGCCTGTCCCGTTCCGCGGCGGCCGGCGGGGGCGATTCGACCTTCCCGGGGGCGGGTCGGGGGGGCGGCCCCGGAGGGGAGGCCGGGGGAAGCTCCGGGGCCGGTGCGGCGGCTTCATCCGGACGCCTCCCCCCCCGGGTTTCAGGCGCGGGCAGGGGCGCCGGGGTGACCGTCGCGGGGGCCGAGAGACCCCGGCCGGCCTCGCCGACGGCCCCCGGCGCCGTCTCCCCGGGGCCCGGCGCTTCGGGGGATGCCGCGGGTGTCGGTTTACCCACCAGGCCCGAGGGCGAGTTGAGTAAAAACCACAGGCTGAAGGCCACGCCGCCCATCACCAGGAACAGCACCAGGAAACCCGCCAGCCGGGAGACCCGTCCCCGGTGGCGGGGGGGTGTCGCGGCAGGCCCCGGGGTGGCGGTCAGGGCGGCCGACCTGCCGGGTGTGGGCGGGCCCACGGGGTGCGTGGCGATGGAACGGGACGCCCAGTCGGGGATGTCGCCCGTCGCTCCCTGCCCGTCGAGGATCTCGTGGGCCAGGGCGGCGGGACACGCGGGGAAGGGGCCCGGGGCCCCGGGCGCGGAGAGGTCGTCGAGGCGCTCCAGCGGCCGGGCGCGGAGGCTGGCCGAGGCCTTGCCGGTGCACTCCGGGCAGAATCCGTCCTCGGGAAGCACGGCGCCGCACTCGGGGCAGACGCCCGTTTCGCCGTCGGCGAGGAAGTCCCGGAGCATGGCGGTGAGTTCCCGGGCGGAACAGCGCTCCGAAGGCTCCTTGACGATGCAGCGCTGCACCGCGGCGCGGCTCCGGGACGGCAGCGTCGCGACGCGGTCGGACCAGCGCGCGGGGTCCCCGGTGGCCAGGGCGCGGTACTCCTCCACCGATTTGCCCCGGAAGAAGGACCGTCCCTGGACCATTTCAAAGAGAATGACGCCGATGGCCCAGAGGTCGGACGCCAGGACCGGGTGGCCCTGGAACTGCTCGGGGGCCATGTAGGCCGGCGAGCCGCAGCCCGTGGTGGTCGCCCCGGAGACGCCGAGGCGGGCCGTGCTGAAGTCGGTGATCCGGGTGTGGTCGTCCGGGTCGAGGAGGATGTTCGACGGCTTCAGGTCGAGGTGCGCCACGCCCTGCTTCCCGCCGATCCGGAGGCTGTGGAGGTAGTCGACGGCCTCCGCGATCTGGGCGGCGATGGCCAGCGCCCGCTCCTCCGGCAGGACCCGGCTCCGGTGGAGCACCTGCCGGAGGGTTTTCCCCGGGACGTACTCCATGACCACGGCCAGGCAGCCCTCGATCCGGCCGACGAAGTGCACTTTTACGATGTTCGGGTGGTCCACCGTCTGGAGGAGGGAGGCGCCGCGCTCCTCCATGGCCTCGCCGCAGTCCTCCCGGATGATCTTCAGGGCGATCTCCCGCCCGCCGGAGGACGGGTCCGCGGCGAGGTAGACGTCGGCGAAGGCGCCCGCCCCCAGGCTGCGGACGATGCGGTACCCGCCGAAGGTGTCCCCGGATTTCAGTTCCATGTCCCTTCCTGGACCCCCCCCGTCAGATAGAGCCCCGGACGGGGGTCAGGGTTCATCGTCGCCCGTTACCGGGTCGGTCGCCCCGTCGTCCCGGCGGATCGGGACGGTGAAGAAGAAGGTGCTCCCCTCGTCCTCCCGGCTCTCGACCCAGATTCTTCCCCCGTGATGCTCCACGATCTGCCGGGAGATGGAGAGCCCGAGCCCGGTCCCCTGCATTTTGCCCGAGAGGGTGTCGCCCACCTGGTGGAACTTGTCGAAGACACGCTCCCGGTCGCGGGCGGGGATGCCGATGCCCGTGTCCTGGACGATGAACAGGACGTCCGTCCCCACGACCCGCACGGCGCAACGCACGAAGCCGACCGGGGTGAACTTGACGGCGTTGGAGATCAGGTTGATCATCACCTGGATCAGCCGCTCCCCGGCCACGAAGATCTCCAGGTCCCCGGACTCGATCTCCACGTGCATCGCCAACCCCTTCTCCTCGATGAGGGAGGCCGTGGCTTCCACCGCCCGGGTGACGATGTTCGAGACCTGGATGGGGGCCATCCGCCACTCCATCTTCCCGGCCTCCAGGCGCGAGATGTCCAGAACGTTGTTGATGAGGGAGGTCAGGCGTTCCCCCTCGCCCAGGATGATCCGGAGGTTCGATTTCATCTGCTCCAGGGTCGAGCGGTTCCGGTCGTCCATCATCGCGTTGATCTGGGGCACGAGGGATTCGCACTTCTTCCGGAGGATCTTGGCGAAGCCCATGATGGAAGTCAGCGGGGTCCGGAGTTCGTGGGCGACGAAGGAGAGAAAATCGGTCTTGGCCCGGTCCAGCTCTTTCAGCTTCTCGTTGGAGTGGATCAGCTCCTCCTCCACCCGGCGGCGGACGGTCACCTCGGCTTTCAGTTGCTCCACCAGGCGCCGGAGTTCCTCGGTCCGCTCCTGGACCTTGGCTTCCAGTTCCTCCTTGGCGCTCTGGAGGGCCGTTTCCATCTGCTTGCGGCGCGTGATGTCCCGGAAGACGCCGAAGGTGGCGCAGACCCTCCCCTCGGGGTCCCGCCGGGGCGACGCGGTCACCAGGAGGGTCCGTTTCTCCCCGGAGTGGCGCCGGATGCCCAGTTCGTACGTGGACTTGGACCCGGAGGCCCGGGCCCGGGTCTCCGCCTCGAGGGTGCCGCGGTCCGCTTCGTCGATGAACTCCGTGAGGTTGCGGCCGACGAGGGTGCCGGGCGGGACGTCGAAGATCTCGTGGGCCGCCGGGTTGGCGAACTGGAAGCGCTCGTCGAGATCGACGACGCCGATCCCCTCCTCGACGCACTCGAAAAGGGTGCGGAAGCGCTCCTCGCTCTCGCGCAGCTCCATGTCGAGCCGGTAACGCTCCGAGACGTCCTCGAGGATGCCCTCGAGGTACTCCACCTCCCCGTTCTCGTCGAGGAAGGCCTGACCGGTGTCCCGGACCCAGATCTGCGAGCCGTCGGACTTGCGGAAGCGGAAGACCTTGCTCTGGGTCCCCGGGCTGCGCTTCCACTCCTCGATGAGGCGGACCCGCTCCTCGGGGGACTCGAACACGGACTGCGCCTGGCACTCGCGCATGAACTCCTCGACGCTCCGGTAGCCGAAAATCGTGGCGGCCGCCGGGTTGGCATCGAGGATCCGCCCGTCGGGGCTCGTGCGGTAAACGCCGACGGGGAGCTGGTCCGTGAGTTTCCGATACCGGCCCTCGGCGATCTGGATCTCCCGCAGGCGGTCCGAGAGGGAGCGGAGGAAGAGCACCATGGTGACGAGCTGCCGGAGGATGGAGGCCTCGTAGGGGCTCGTCTCGCTGCTGTAGTCGAGGGCGAGCAGGCAGAGGTCGCGGCGGAGGCAGGCGACGGCGCTCACCGCGGGGACCCCCAGGGACCGGATGCTCTCGAGGGCGGGCGACAACCCGTTCACTGTCTCGCCGGGGTTGAGGCGGACCATTTCGGTCTGCCCCTCGCCCGGCAGGGGGAGGGTGTACTGGATCTGCAGGTCGAGGGCCGACCGCCCCGGGTACGGGGCGCTCCCGGTGTACTGGTGCCACCGCCAGCCGCCCTCGGTTTCCCGCATGCCCACGATGACCGTGCGGGGCCGGGCCCGTTGCGGCTTGTTCCGGCCGAGGATGAGGTCCACCATCCGGTCGAGGTTGGTGAGGAAATCGAACTCCAGGGGATTGAAGGCGGTGAAGAGCGACTCCCCGTAGTCGGAGATCTGGTTGGCCAGGAGGTAGGCGTGGTTCAGCCGGTCGTTGAGGCCCCGCATCTTGAGGAGCATCCGGATGCGGGCGCTGATCTCCTCCCGGTCGAAGGGCTTGGTGAGAAAGTCGTCGGCCCCCGCCTCGATCCCCTTGATGCGGTCTTCCCTCGAGCTCAGCGAAGTGAGCATGATGACGGGGATGTTGCGGGTCGCCACGTCGTCCTTGATCTTGCGGCAGACGTGGTAACCGCTCAGGACGGGCATCATGATGTCCAGGAGGATGAGGTCCACGCGCTCCCGGTCGACGATCCGGAGGGCTTCGGCCCCGTTCTCGGCGGTGAGCACCTCGTAACCCCACGGCAGGAGCATGGCCTGGAGCAGCATGAGGTTCCGGGTCTCATCGTCGACACACAATATCTTGGGAAGGTCTTTTTCCATGCCTTCTTCGAATTCGCCCCGATGATGGGAGCATTCTAGGGCCGGAGGCTTTGCAATTCAAGAAAAATGCAGGGGCGGCATGGCGGAGAAAAGAGATGCGGAAGCGGAAAGGGTGTGGTAAAGAGGGGAAGCGGGGCCGCGGGATTGAAGCGATGGGAGTCATGGGAGTCATGGGAGTCATGGGAGTCGTGGGAGTCGTGGGAGTCGTGGGAGTCGTGGGAGTCGTGGGAGACGTGGGAGTCGTGGGAGACGTGGGAGTCGTGGGAGTCGTGGGAGTCGTGGGAAGGATGGGAAAAGTGAATGACGGGGGAGGCGTCGGGAGGGCGGGGTGTTGTGGAGGCAGTGCCGAAACTGCCGGGTACCCGGGCCCCCTCCACCTCCCTGCCGCCCCCCGCCCCCACAATTCCCCTGCTTCGCACAAATCCCCTGATTCCCACAATTCCCACAATTCACACATTTCACACATTTCACACATTTCCTGTGAGTCCCCTTCCTCCCATGATTCCCCTCACTCCCCTCCCCCTCTCCCGCATCTCCCAAGGAGGTCCCATGCCGCTCTCCCTCGATGACATCCAAAAAGCCCGCGAGCACCTTTCCGGCGTGGCGCGGCACACCCCCGTCATGCCGTCGGGCACACTCGCCGCCCGCTGCGGCGCCGACGTCTGGCTCAAGCTGGAGAACCGCCAGAAGACCGGCTCCTTCAAGCTGCGGGGCGCCTTCAACAAGATCTGTTCCCTGACCGACGCGGAGCGCGCCCGGGGGGTGTGCACCGCCTCGGCGGGCAACCACGCCCAGGGGGTGGCCTACGGCGCCACCGCCCGGGGCACCCGATCCGTGGTGGTCATGCCGGAGACGGCCCCCCAGGCCAAGGTCCAGGCCACCCGCGGCTACGGGGCCGAGGTGATCCAGCACGGCGAGGTCTACGACGACTGCGTGGCCAAGGCCCTGGAGATCGCCGCCGAGACGGGGGCCAGTTTCGTCCACCCCTTCGACGACGAGGCCGTGATGGCCGGCCAGGGGACCCTCGCCCTGGAGATCCTGGAAGACCTGCCCGAGACGGGGACCCTTCTGGTCCCGGTGGGGGGCGGGGGGCTCATCTCCGGGGTCGCCGTCGCCGCCCGGGCGCTGCGCCCCGACATCCGCATCATCGGCGTGCAGGCGGCGGTCGTGGCCTCGTCGCGGGTGTCGCTGGAGAAGCGCGAGATCGTGACGCTCCCGGGGGTGAAGTCCCTGGCGGACGGCATTTCCGTCGCCACCCCGGGAAAGCGCACCTTCCCCGTCATGGAAAGCCTGGTGGACGACATCGTCACCGTCACGGAGGAGGAGATCGCCCTGGGGATCTTCACCCTGATGGAGCGCAACAAGATCGTGGCGGAAGGCGCCGGGGCCGTGGGCGCGGCGGCCATCCTGGCGGGGAAGGTGCTCTCCCGCCGGCCCCTGGCCGTGCTGATCTCCGGGGGCAACATCGACATCGCCATGGTGGCCAAGATCATCGAGCGCGAACTCATCGTCGTGGGGCGCCGGATCTCCTTCACCGTGGAGATCCCGGACCGGGTGGGCCGCCTGGGGGCCCTCATCAACCACATCGTCTCCCTGGGCGGCAACATCGTCAAGACCCGGCAGGACCGCAACTGGGTGGAGCGGGGCCTCGACTACGTCTCGGTGAACTTCGAACTGGAGGCCCAGACGCCCGAGCACGCCCACCGGATCCAGGAGGAGCTGCGCAAGGCCGGTTACGAACTCCGCCCCGAGTTCCACCGGGAGTGACGCAAGGAACGATAAACCACTAATCTCACTAATCTTCACTGATCATCCTTTCGGAGACCTTTCCGAAGAAACACAAAGACGAGTTCAGGCCCGGGCGGTTCCCGGAGCAATCATCCTCCATTCCTGATGATGAGTGAGATTAGTGGTCCAGATCCGGTTGGGGATTGACAAACCGGGACCGGGGCTTTAAAAGGGAAGCAGGCAACGCGTTCCGAACAAGATTTTTCCGGGGAGGGAAACCGCATGAAACACCCGATCTGCTTTGCGCTGGCGCTGACATTCTTCGCCGGCCTGGCCGTGGCCCAGCTGCCGACCAGCCTGGAGGAGTTCAAGGCCCGGGTCGCCGTCGAGGCCAAGGACCCGGAGAAGGCGGTCAAGCTGTGGTTCGACGCGGTCTTCGTCTACATGACCAGGGACAAGGAACTCGGGGCGAGCCTGATCACGGAGATGATGAAGGACAAGAACTGGCGCACCGCCATGCGTTACAAGTACTTCGTCGAGCGGCTCAACGGCGCCCAGCACATCTTCCGCAGCTACGCGGTGGGCGCCACGCCGGAGAACGACTACGCCATGGACCCGGAGAACTACCAGCTCGACGTCACGGTGGTCAGCCGAAAACCCTTCGCGGACAAGGCCGAGGGAGAATTCGTCAAGCTCAGGCTGGTCTCGGGCGGCGCGGTGAGCCCCCGGCCGGCGACGGTGGAGCAGAACAGCAGGGGGGAGTACAAACTCTACGAGATCGGGGGCCTCTACACCGAGGTCAGGATCCCGAAGAGCCAGGACAAGAGAAAGGACTTCTGACGTCCTCGATGACCGTGCCACCGGTTTCCGGCCGATGGCGCGAACACAGGGTCTGCGGTCCTGTTTGGGCCGTTCCCCGGCTTTCGGCGAACCCACCCCTGCCGACGATCACGGGGTCGTGGCCCGCCGGGCGGCGATCCCCGCGGCCGCGCTCACTTCGCCTGGACAACGGTGAAGTTGAGCCGCTTCTCGTTGTTGGTCTCGTTTCCTTCGTTGACGGTCCGCTCCTTGTCGACGGTGAAGGTGGGGCCGTAGTTCTGGGCCTTGTTCAGCTTGATCTTGTAGACGATGGTGTGCTTCGCCCCGGGGGCCAGCTGCGGGACGCTGTAGAGGGTCGGCGTGAAACTGATCTGGGCCTTCGAAGGCGGGGCGGGGGCGTTGCCGGCGTTCTTCACCACGCCGGTGAAGGTGATCTCGGTGGCGGTAGTGGGACTCGTCGGGCTCATGGTGAAGGCATCGACCACCAGGTCGGGGTTGGCGGCCGTGACGTAGAACGACAGTTCTTTCTTGTTGTTGTCGTTGTTCACTTCCACTGACTTCGGTTTGATCTGGACGACGAAGGTCGCCTTCCCCGCGGCGGTGACTTTCATCTTGAAATCGATTGAAAAACTGGCGGCCGGGCCCAGGGCCGGGACGTTGAAGTCGGTCGCGAAGGTGGACGACCCGTACCCCCCGGTCTGGAGGCGGTGAGACCCCGTGGTGGCCTGGGCGGGTTCCTGGCCGATGTTCTTGACGACGACAGTGAAGGTGACCTCGGTGGACGTGGTGGGGGCCGTCGGTTTCAGGGTCAGGCTCGAGACGACCAGGTCCGGCTTTTTCTGGCCGCACAGCCACAGCCCCGCGACCCCGAGGCACACCAGTACAAGCACCAACCGTGCGAGGGCTCTCTTGTTTCTCATGCGATGCCTCCACTCGTGAAGATATTTGAAATTAGCGGTTTAAATCAACCTGACCCCGTAATGAACCACGGCGCTACACTCCCGGAAGCCCCGGGTGTGCGTGCGCCATTGCGACGGACCTGCGGCCGGCGCCGTCAGGCGCCGGCCGCTGAACGCGTTTGCACCTACTTCGCTTGAGTGATGGTGACTAACCGTTGATAGGGTGCGTTATCATTCTCAACTAATTCGGGAATGGCATTCTTGCAGTCCACCTGGAATATGATCTTATGTTGTCCGAGGATCAGTTTTTGTTTGTGGACGACGGTGTACTTCCCCCGGGGGCCAAGGGGGGGGACGTCCATGACCTTATAGACCTCGGATGCAGTCCCGAACTGGGCTTTCGACGCCGGAGCGGGCACGTCGCTGAGATTCTCGACCATACCGGTCATGGTGATTTCCGTGGCGGGGGTGCCTGTCATTGGGGAGACCACAAAATTGACTACCCTCAGATTGGGCTTGGCTTCGATTACCGTGAAGCGGATCTGTTTCGAGTTGTTGGTCTCGTTGGATTCGTTCACCTTGTTCGTCGCGTCGATGGTGAAGGTGGGCCCGTAGTTCTGTGCCTTGTCCAGTTTAATCCTGTGCGTGACCTTGTATTGCGCCCCGGCTTCCAATCTCGGAACGTCGAAGAGCTGGGTCGAGACGCTGAACTGGGCCTTGGACGGCGGGGCGGCGGACGTGCCGGCGTTCTTTATCACGCCGGTGAAGGTGATCTCGGAAGTGGTCGTCGGGCTCGATGGGCTGATGGTGAAGGAATCGACGACCAGGTCGGTGCCGACATCCTTGACGGTGAGGTAGATCTGTTTCGAGTTGTTGGTCTCGCTGGACTCGTTCACGACACCGGACTTGTCCACGATGAAGGTGGGGCCGTAGTTGTTGGCCTTGTCCAGCTTGATCTTGAGGGTGACGTTGTGCTTGGCGCCGGGGGCCAGCTGGGGCACGTCGAAGAGCTGGGTCGAGAGGCTGAACTGGGCCTTCGACGCCGGGGCGGGGGCGGTGCCGGCGTTCTTCACCACGCCGGTGAAGGTGAGTTCTGCAAGGACCGTGGGGTTGGCGGGGCTGAAGGTGAAGGCCTCGACGATCAGGTCGGGCTTCTTGACCTCCGCGCACAGGATGCTCACCGAGAGCCCGGCGCACAGGCAAACCACCGCGAACGCAAGACGGGCAGGGGATCCCTGGTTTCTCATGCGATGCCTCCTCATGCTCTGCGAGTTTTTCCGGCTGTTGCTGAAACGGTTCACTGATGCTGACAGTCTACAGGAACCGAAAAACGAGGTCAACCGTCAATCACTGCCTGCCGGCCGGTGACACGGACCACGCCTACTTCGCCTGGGTCACGACGAAGAAAATCTGCTTCTCGTTGTTGGACTCGCTGGACTCCGCCACGTCCCGCATCCGGTCGACGGAGAAGGTGGGCCCGTATTTCTGGGCCCGGTCCAGCTTCATCTTGTGGATCACGGTGTACCTCGCCCCGGGGGCCAACTGCGGCACGTCGAAGTACTTCGTCGCGACGCTGAAATGGGCCTTCGACGCCGGGGCGGGGGCGTTGCCGGCGTTCTTCACCACGCCGGTGAAGGTGATCTCGGTGGCCGTGGTCGGGCTGCTGGGGCTGATGGTGAAGGATTCCACCACCAGGTCGGGGTTGGCCGCCGTGACAGTGAAATGGATCTGCTTCGAGTTGTTGGTCTCGCTGGATTCGCTCACGTTGCTTGCCTTGTCCACGGTGAAGGTGGGCCCGTAGTTCTGGGCTTTGTCCAGTTTCATCTTGAGGACGACGGGGTGCTTCGCCCCGGGGGCCAGTTGGGGCACGTCGAAGAGCTGCGTCGAGACGCTGAACTGGGCTTTCGACGGCGGGGCGGGGGCGTTGCCGGCGTTCTTCACCACGCCGGTGAAGGTGATCTCCGTGGTGGGGGTGGGGGAGGCGGGGTTGATGGTGAACGAGTCGACAATCAGGTCGGGGTTGCCTGCGGCAACGGTAAAGTTCAATGTTTTACTGTTGTTATCCTTTCTTTCGTTTGATGTGGAGGGGACAAAGGCCACAGCAAAGGCACTCCCGCTACTTGTAATTTTCATTTTTCTTTCTATGGTGTGGCCAGCGCCCGGACTTAAGGTTGGAAAGTCGATGCTAATTGGACTGCTAAGACCGCCGGCCGTGACTTTGAAAGATACCTTGCCTGGAGCGGCTGGCCCTTGGCCGATGTTCTTGATGACGATGGTAAAGGTGATTAGGGTGTCCGTGGTCGGGGCTGTCGGCTTCATGGTCAGGCTTTCGACAGTCAGGTCCGCGGATTTGTGCCCCGTAACCTGTGCATTCAATGAAAGAACCGCCAATCCAAGAGACACCAAAACAAACACAAGTCTTGCACGGAATCCCTTGTCTCTCATGCGACACCTCCTGTTCTGCCGATATTTCAGATTGTCTATCGCTCGATTCAGTGATGATGACAGTGTATAAAAAGAATAAACAAATGTCAACCAGCGGATGACCAGCGTTACGGCCGGATTGCCTGACATGCGACTACGAAAGGAGAACCCGTATTCTCCTTGCATGAATTCCTCCTTTCGAACGGGAAAACCGGGCCAGACGCGCTTTGAATTCGTCATTTTTCGTCATCATCCGTGTTTATCCGTGTCCATCCGTGGTTGAAATCCGGCTTGCCCTTTCCCCGCATCGAAAGTATGATAAGCACTTGTCCGTTCGGTCTTTGATCGTCCGACGTCTCCGAGCCGCCCCCCGCTAAAGCCCCCGGCCACGCGGTGCGGCCGACAGGGCCGGTCGGGAAACCGTCCGTGCCTCCCATCTTTGGAAAGGAGAGTGTATGAACGCCATCCACCACATCCCCCAACCCTTCAACGAGTCCGTGAAGACGTACGCCCCCGGCTCGCCCGAGCGCGCGGCGTTGAAGGAAGAACTGCAAGTGCTGCGCGCGGCGGAGATCGAGATCCCGCTCCTCATCAACGGGCGGGAGGTCCGCACCGGCAATTTCGGCGCCTGCATCGTCCCCCACGACCACGGCCACGTGCTGGCCCGTTTCCACAAGGCCGGCCCGAAGGAGCTTCTCCAGGCCGTCGAGGCGGCGAAGGCCGTCTGGCCCTGCTGGTCCCGCACCACCTGGCAGGAGCGCGTCGCCATCTCGCTGAAGGCCGCCGAGACCGTGGCCGGGCCCTCCCGCATGCGCCTCAACGCCGCCACCATGCTGGGGCAGAGCAAGACCTGCCACCAGGCCGAGATCGACGCGGCGTGCGAGCTCGTCGACTTCCTGCGCATGAACACCTTCTTCATGCAGCAGATCTACCAGATCCAGCCGGAGAACTTCCAGGCCACCTGGAACCGGCTCGAGTACCGGCCGCTGGAGGGCTTCGTCCTCGCCGTGGCCCCCTTCAACTTCACCGCCATCTCCGGGAACCTGGCCATGGCGCCGGCGGTCATGGGGAACGTGGTGGTCTGGAAGCCCGCCTCCACCGCCGTCTACTCGTCCTGGGCCATGATGCGGATCTTCCAGGAGGCCGGCCTGCCCGACGGCGTCATCAACTTCGTGCCCTGCGACTCCGCCGCCGTCACCGAGGCGCTCCTGCCCCATCCCGACCTGGCGGGGGTCCACTTCACCGGGTCCAACGCCGCCTTCGACAAGATCTGGAAGGCCGTCGCCGGCAACATCGGGCGGTACCGCTCCTACCCCCGCGTCGTGGGCGAGACGGGCGGCAAGGACTTCGCGGTGGTGCACGGGTCCGCGGAACCGGAGGGCGTGGCCGCCTGCCTCCTCCGGGGGGCCTTCGAGTACCAGGGGCAGAAGTGCTCCGCCACCTCCCGGGCCTACGTCGCCCGGTCCGTCTGGCCCGCGGTTCGGGCGTCGCTCCAGGCCCAGCTGGCCCGGGTGAAGGTGGGGCCGGTGGAGGACTTCTCGAACTTCATGGGCGCCGTCATCGACCGGAAGTCCTTCGACACCATCGCCGGGTACCTCGCATACGCGAAGGGCAGCCCGGACTGCACGATCCTCCACGGGGGCGGCTGCGACGACCGGGAAGGCTACTTCGTGGAGCCCACGGTGGTGCTGACCACGGACCCCCGCTGCCGGCTGATGGAGGAGGAGATCTTCGGCCCCGTGCTGACCGTTTACGTTTACGAGGACGCGGACTATCGCGAGGTCCTCGACCTGTGCGACGGGACCTCCCCCTACGCCCTCACGGGGGCCGTCTTCGCCCGGGACCGGGGGGCCGTCGTCACCGCCGACGACCGGCTGCGCCACGCCGCCGGCAACTTCTACGTCAACGACAAGACCACGGGGGCGGTGGTGGGCCACCAGCCCTTCGGCGGGGCGCGGGCCTCGGGGACCAACGACAAGGCCGGCTCCATCTACAACCTGCTCCGCTGGGTGTCGGTGCGGACGGTGAAGGAGTGCTTCCGCACCCCCCGCGACTTCGGATACCCTTTCCTGAGCCCCGAACCGTGATGCGGCCAACCTCATCGGTATCGGTATCGGTATCGCAATCGCAATCGCTATCGATGCCCCATGGGAGTTATGGGAGTTCTGGGAATCATGGGAATCATGGGAATCATGGGATAGGACGGGATCGCCGGGCGCCGGACGGGCCCGGCCCCCTGAAGGCAAGATTACGATTCTGGGAGGAATGATGAAAGCGAAGCTGGTTTTGACGACTCTGCTCCTGGTTCTGGTCGGCTTCATTGCCAAGGCCGAGAACAACGACTTCTACGACAACACCCCGACGACGGCGCTGACGGGCCCGCTCACCCTCGAGGTCGGCGGCGAGGTGGCCGCCCCGGGCAAGATCGACCTGGCGTCGCTTCCCCTGCGTTCCGTCATCGTCCGCGAGGCGGCGCCGGAAGGGAAGGGGAGCCGCTTCGTGGGGGCCTACCGCTACGACGGCCACTCCCTCTTTGACATCCTCAAGGAGTACGAGGTGAAGAAGAAGAGCGCCGGCCTGAGTTCCGTCATCGACCTGTACGTGGTGGTGGAGAACGCGAAGGGCGAGAAGGCCGTCCTGAGCTGGGGGGAGATCTACTACCCCGTGGCGCACCACCGGGTGCTGATCGCCACGAAGGCGGCGCCGATCATCCCCACCAAGACCGGCGAGCAGTGGCCCCTCCCGAAGGAGACCCGCCTGGTTTGCGCCGACGACCTGTTGACGGTGCGCGGGGTGACCAACCCCTCGAAGATCACCGTGGTGTCGGCGGCCTTCGACGCGCCCGACGGGCCCCGGCCGGCCAAGCTCACCAGCCCGGAGATCCGCCTGGCCGGCGGCACCGGGAAGGATGCCGTCATCGCCGGGTTGCCCGCGGGCGCCGAGCGGCGCGTCTACCCCACCGTCTTCTACGGCCGGGGGAAGGGCTTCCACGGCACCGAGGACTTCGACGGCGTCCTGCTCAAGGACGTGCTCAAGCCGCACTTCCCCTCGGACCCGAAGGCCCTAACCCGGGGGTGGTTCCTGGTGGCGGCCCCCGACGGCTACCGCATCGTCGTGACCGCCGCGGAACTCTTCAACCGGAACGACTGCCGCGAGTTCCTGATCATCGACCGCGGGAAGGACGCCGACGGCGGCCGTTTCAGCCTCTTCCCCGCCTGCGACTACTTCTCCGACCGCGCGGTGAAGGCGGTGAGGGAGATCCGTTACCAGGCGGTGGAGTAGCCGGCCGGGGCCGCCCGGCCGCGCGGCATCAAGCGACCCGGGGCCTGAAAGGACGAAAGGACCAAAAGGACCAAAAGGACCAAAAGGACCTAAGGGACCTGTAGGAGCGGAAGGGCAGTAACGGTTGAAAAACCGGACCTCCGCCCTTCAGGGCCTTCAGGCGCTTTAGCGGTTGCGTTTTACCAAGGTGTTGTCGATCCCGGTTGCCTTCCGAGGCCACGGTTACCGGGCGAAGTCCCGGGGAAAAGCGTAAGAGCTTTCCGGGATTCTCCGTGCATCCGGCTTCCTGGCAGGCCGGGGGGGGACGTTCGAGAAGACGGGGCCGCCGGGCGGGTTTTCCCGCCTCCAGGAGTCGATCGCCAACGCGTCCTCACCCATAGGGGTGAAATGTTTGTAGTAAAAGCGGTTGTTTTTTATTTCCCCCCCGCGCGCCGCCGGGGGTGAACCGTGCTCCGGAGCACCCTCCCGGCCGGCGGCGCGCGGGGGAGGAGAATTTTTATAACTGCCATTTCTACAAACATTTCACCCCTGACGGGGTGAAGACGCTGCGGGCATGATCCCGGTGGGGCGAAGACGCAGAGGGAATGATTTTGACAGGGTGGGGACGCAGCGTACATGGCCCTGGCGCGGTGAAGACCCGAATTAACCCTCTGGCCTTTTTCGGCCCCCCATCCAGGCTTGAAAGCGCGCCCACGAAGCCTGTACAATGAAGGCAGACCTTCGCTGGAGGCCGTGGATGACGAACCCGGGCCCGAGAATGATTCGCCGCCTGTGGCCGATGGTGGCCCTCTGGCTGGTTTTCCCGGCCATGCTGTTCCCCGTTTCGCCGGTCAAGCCCGGCCGGGCGGGGACGGGCGTGGTGGTGGAGTCGGTCTTCCCGGGCTCCGCCACCGAGCGGGCGGGGCTCCGGTCGGGAGACGTCGTGCTCTCCTGGGAGCGCCTCCCCGCACCCCCCGCCAATCCGAAAAGAGCCCGGGGCAAGGTCCGGGACTTTTTCCGGTGGCTCGACCTGGTCTGGGAACAGTCCCCGCGGGGCGCCGTGGTGCTCGCCGGCTTGCGGGACGGTCGCGGGGCCCGTTGGGAAGTTCCCCGGGGGGCGTGGGACATCACCGTTCGTCCCCGCTTGTCCCCGGAGGCCGAGGCGCTGTTCCGGGAGGGTGAAGCCCTCGTCAAGGCAGGGCGGGCGGAGGAGGGGGTGGCCCGGTGGGAGGAGGTGGCCCGGCGGGCCGCCGACGCGGGTGACCGGGAGACGGCCTGCTGGGCGGGGCTTCGATCGGGGGAAGCCCTCGCGGCGGCACGCCTTCCGGAACAGGCCCACCGGGCCCATGCCTCCGCGATGGCGACGGCTCGGGGGATTCGGGATCCTCGGCCCCGGTGGGCGGTGTCCCTGGCCGAGGGGGATGCCCGGTTGCTCGGGCGGGATTTCGTCGGCGCCGCGGCGGGTTTCCGGGCCCTGCGGGCGGAAACGGAAGCGCTGTGGGGAGAAAGCCTGCGGCTCGCCCTGATCCTCCGCAGGCTCTCGAACGCCGTCCGGCAGAGTGAGCCCTCCTCGTTCAGCGAAGCGGAACGCCATGCCCAACGGGCCGTAGCGCTCTCCGAACGATTCGCCCCGGACAGCCTGGCCATGGCCGATGCCCTGTTCAGCCTTGGCCTGGTGGCCTTCTGGGAGGTGAACCATCCCCGCGCCGTGACGCTCTGGGAGCGTGCATTGGCCATCGCGGAAGAACAGGCCCCGAACGGCGACCTGACCATGCGGGTCCTGTATTACCTGCTCGACGCGGCCCAGTGCCGGGGGGATATCCCGCAGGCGAAATCTTTCTGCGAAAGAGCGTTGCACATCAGCCGACTCCGGCAGCCCGACGGGATGTTCACGGCCCGCATGCTGTGCACCCAGGGCAACCTGTACTGGATCGAAAACAATTTCGATCGGGCCGAAAAATCGGCCCGGGAGGCGCTGGCCATCCTGCAGCGGAACCCCCCCAACCCCATGCTGCAAAGCATGGTCTACGGAATCCTGGGACTGGTGTGCTCCGGCCGTCTCGACTGCCGGGGGGCGCTCCACTGGCACACGAAGTCCCTGGAACTGGCCAGGGGAGCCGGCGGAGAACCATCCCTGGAGTATGCCAACCGCCTGGCCCACGTGGCGGAGGCCCTGCTTTGCCTGGGAGAGCTCGACAAGGCCCGGGAGTCCTACCGGGAGGTCCTGGACCTCATGCGGGCGGTCTCACCCGACCTGCCGGACATCTTCTTCATCCTCGAATATCTGGGGAGGATCGACCAACGGGCGGGCGACCTGGACGCCGCCCTCCGGCGGTTCGACGAGGCCCTGGCTTTCGCGAATCGGGTCGGCCTCTCGGCGCGGTTCAAACTGCTGGCGCTTTTCGGGATCGAGGACATCCGCCTGCAGCGGGGCGACCTCGCGGGGGCGGAGGCGGTCGGCCGGGAGGCCCTTGCGATCGCCACGCGGCTGATGCCGGGGACCCTGAAGGAGTCCCATGCCCTTGGGGTAATGGGGCGGATCTGCCGTCGTCAGGGAAGACGGACCGAGGCGCTGAGCTGTTACCGGGACGCGATCTCCGCCCTGGAGCAACAAATGAGCACGCTGGGGGGCTCCGATGAAGACCGGGTGGATTTCCGGTCGAGGTACGCGGCCCTTTACCGGGAGTACCTCGAACTCCTTCTCGAAGCGGGTGAACCCGGGGAAGCCTTCCATACCCTGGAGCGCTACCGGGCGCGGACGTTCCTGGAAATGCTGTCCATGCGGGAACTCGTGTTTCCGGGGGAGGTCCCGGAGGCCCTCGATGCCGAGTGGAAAAGGCTGGCCCTCGAAACGGACGCGGCCCGGAGGGCCCTGGCAAAGCACGACATGAAGGCGGATTCCCGGGAGATCGACGCCCTTCATTCGAGGCTCCGTGAACTGCAAGCCTTGCGCGAACAGTTGATGGTCCGAATCCGGGAGGCTTCCCCCCGGCTGGCCTCCCTGCGTCGGCCCCAGCCCCTGGACACGGAGGGAGCGCGTGCCGCCCTCGACCCCGGCACCCTGCTGCTCTCCTACAGCGTCGGGACGGACGCAATCACGCTGTTCGCGCTCTCCCGGGAAGAGGGCCTGTCCGTGTTCCCCCTGGCGGCGGGACGGGAGCGGCTGACCCGGGAGGTCACCGCCTTCCGCCGCCTGATTACGGCCGGGGCCACCTCGCCGGCCACGCGGAACGCCGTCACCGCCGCGGGGTGCCGGCTCTACGACCTGTTGGTCCGGCCGGCGGAGTCCCGGATCGAGACTTGCCAGAGAATCCTTGTCGTCCCCGACGGGCCCCTCCACGCCCTCCCCTTTGCCGCCCTCGTTCGGAAGGCTCCGGACGGCGACCCGGAGGGGGACTGCCTGGTGGCGTGGCGCCCCCTGCACACGGCCATGTCCGTCACGGTCTTCGACGAGTTGAAACGCTGCCGGGATAAGCGGGGAACCGCCGACGCCGGCCCCGTCCTGGTGTTTGGAGACCCGGTCTACCCACCCCGCGGAGGGTCCGGCGGGGAGGCCGGGGAGCCGAACGGGGACCCGCCGCTGCATGCTTTGCCCGCGGGACAGGGGCCCCTGGTTTCCCTGCCGTTCACGCGGGCGGAGGCCGAGTCCATCCGGGCCGTTTATCCAGAAGACGCCCATGTTTTCCTGGGGGAGCAGGCCACGGAGGAAAGGGCGAAGGCTGCGGGACGGGACGTGCGCATTCTCCACTTCGCCTGCCACGGGATCCTGGACGAACAGAACCCCCTCGAGTCGGCCCTGGCCCTCACCGTACCGGCGACACCCGGCGGGGGTGACAACGGGTTTCTCCAGGCGTGGGAGGTCATGGAACGGATGCGTCTCGAGGCCGAACTGGTGGCGCTTTCCGCCTGCAATACCGCCTTGGGTTCGGAGGCCGGGGGGGAAGGGCTGGTCGGGTTGACCCGGGCCTTCCAGTACGCAGGGGCCCGGAGTGTCCTGGCCTCCCTGTGGAGCGTGGCCGACGAGACCACGGCCGTCCTGATGCGCCGGTTCTACCAGTGCCTCGCCACGGGCGTCAGCCGGGACCAGGCCCTTCGGACGGCGCAGATGGAGTTGCTTCGCGGCACGGCCCGGGTCGAGGGGGGAAAAGGGGACCCCGAGCCGGTCGATGCGTCCCACCCGTTTTTCTGGGCTGCGTTCCAGTTGGTCGGGGACTGGCGATAGGCCGGCGGGAGTTCAGCCGGTCGACTCGGCCGGGATGGGGAGGCTGAAGGCGAAGGTGCTTCCCCGGCCGGGCTCGCTCTCCACCCAGATGCTCCCGCCGTGGTGCTCGACGATCTGCCGGCAGATGGGAAGCCCGAGGCCGGTGCCGCGCGGTTTGCCGGTGAGGGTGTCGCCCACCTGCTTGAACTTCTCGAAGACCAGGTGGTGATCTTTCGGGTCGATCCCCGCCCCCGTGTCGACGACACTCGTGATCAGTGCGGTCCCGTTCCGGCTCACCCGGCAGGTCACGGCCCCCCGCTCGGTGAATTTCACCGCGTTCGAGAACAGGTTGATCAGCACCTGGATCAGTCGGTCCGGGTCCCCCGTGACCCGCGGCAGGCCCTCCTCGATCTCGAGGACCAGGGGGAGCGCCTTGGCGGAGAACAGGGCGTTCGAAGCCGACGCGGCGCGCCGGACCACCTCGCCGAGGTCGAGGGGCTCCGACTTCCAGTCGATCTTCCCCGCCTCCATCTTGGAGAGGTCGAGGAAGTCGTTGACCAGGTCCGTGAGCCGCTGGCCTTCCGAGACGACGATGCCCAGGTTCTCCGTGATGCGCTGGATCGTCCGGGCGTTCCGGGGGTCGTCCCGGTCGAGCTGGGGGAAGACGATATCGTCCAGCATTTTCCGGATGATGCAGGCGAAACCCAGCACCGAGGTCATCGGTGTCCGAAGCTCGTGGGAGACGGTGGACAGGAAGGAGGACTTCATCTCGTCCAGCTGGCGTAACTCGGTGCAGGCCTTCTCGAGGTCGAGGGTGCGCTCCCGGACCTTCCCGTCCAGCGTCTCGATGTCCTTCCGGAGCTGGTCGATCATGGCGTCGAAGGAGCGGGCCAGGTCGCCGATCTCGTCGTTGCGGGAGATGCCGCAGCGGACCGTGAGGTCGCCGGTCTGGACCTTACGGGCGAGGCGGGAGAGGGTCTCGATCGGCCGCACCAGTCGCCGGACGAAGAAGTAGCCGATGCCGATGGAGAGCAGCAGCACGAGCAGCCCCAGCCGGAGAATGTCCCCCCGGAGGATCCCCGCGCTCCGTCCCAGTTCGTCCAGGTAGACCGACGAGGCGATGTACCAGTCGAAGCCCTTGAAATACTTGACCCAGGCAACCTTTTCGTGGACGTAGTTCCCCTTGTCGGTCGGCTTGTCCCACTTGTACACGAAGCTGTAGTCCGGCCACCAGGCGGCTTCCATCAACCCTTCCGCCAGCGGTCGGCCGCTGACGTGGTCGGAGAAGCCGGAGATGTCGGTCCCCTCCAGCTCGTGGTTGGGGTGGATAATCATCCGTTTCTTCGAGTCGAAGATGAAGAGGTAGCCGGTGTTCGCGATCCGGATGCCCCGGATCTTCTCCCGGAGCTCGTTCACCGCCCGCTCCTTGCGCCGGGCCACCTCCTTTTCCACGTCGTCGATGTAGACGCCGGTCCCGATGACCCAACCCCAGGGCGCGAAGGTTTTCGCGAAGGTGAGTTTCTCCAGCGGGGTGCCGTTTTCCAGCTTGCACCACCAGTACCGGCTGAACCCCCCTTCCGGGTTCGACAGGGCGGCCCGCACGGTGGCGGGGATGAAGAGGAGACCCCGGGCGTCCTTCACCGTGGACATGTCCCTCCCCACTTCGCCCGGCAGGGGGTGAGCCAGGGTCCGGGACTGGTAGTCGACGATGAAGATGTAGTTGTTGCCTGCGTAACGGAAGGCGGTGATGTCCTCCAGGCAGCGCTTGCGGGCCTCGGCCTCGGAGCACTTGCCGGCCCGGTACTGGTTGTAGATGCTCCGGAGGTGAGACTCCACCGAGAGGATGACGCTCCGGAGCTCCCGCCGGTGGGCGTCCAGGGCGTACTCCTGGAAGGCCTCGATGTCGCTGTGGCTGCGGCTGGCCAGGTCGTGAACGTTCTGGAGGATGGTCCGCGCGGCGTTCTCCTCGTTGTCGGAGATGGACCGGTTGATGAGGGGGATGGAAAGGTAATTCAGCAGGGCGGCGTGGATGACCACCAGGATCACGATGGTGGCGAAGATCTTCAGGAAAAGCCGGGACGTCAGCATGGCTCGGATCCCTTCGTGAAAAGGAAATCGTTCCGATTATCACCGGAATTTGCAGGAAATCAAGAAAAATCTGGAATGATCATACCCTTGATATTGCAGAGTTTCTCAGCAGCAGCCGGGTTGCCGGGGAACCGGAAGGTGCACCGCGCCCCCCGGGGGCCGGGGTCGGACCGGCCCTGGGTGCGGGGTTGGACGCGAAAGCTCAGAGGCGGACTTTCGTGCCGAAGGTGTAGAGGATCTCCGCCCGGAAGAAGTACCCGTTGTCGCCGTGCCGGTAGAAGCTGCCCGGCAGGAAGATCTCGTGCAGCACGTGGCCCTTCCAGTTCTTCCCGATGGAAAATTCGCCCTTGACGACGACGTAGGTGCCCCGCACCCGTCCCCCGGCGACGAGGACCGGGTTTCCGGGGAAGGGGTGGAAGGAGAAGAGGCGGTACAAGGTGGCCTTGACGGTCAGCGGCTTCCAGGGGGTGAAGCCGGCCTCCGCCTGGAACATGTGGAGGTTGGTGTAATAGGCGACGCCCCGTTCCGCGACCATGGCATAGCCGAGGTATTCCCCCCACTTCGGCCACCGGGAGAACGGGGGGTCCCACCCCTCGTATCCCGGGGTCGCGGGGTCGTCCCCCGAGAGGCCCCACCAGCCGGCTTTCAGGAAGGGTTTGCCGGTGCACGCGAAGGTTTTCGTCCCGTAGAGGTAACCTCCCCAGGCGCGGATGGGGGTGTCGGGGGCCTGCCCGCCCAGTTGGCCGGCCCACTCCGTGGTCAGGCCGAAGCCCTTCCCCAGGTTGGCGACCAGGCGAGCGCCCAGGTTGTGGATCGAGCGGTCGGGGAAGTAGTGCAGGTTCGTGGGCCGGAAGATGCTGTGGTAGGCCCGCTTGAAGACGTAGTACGCCTCGACCTGGGCCCGGGGGAGGGCCTTGGTGGTGAAATAGAGGGCCAGGGCGTCCTGGTTGGTGTCGACGTAGGGGCGGTGTTTGTTGTTGACGGTGAAGAAGTAGTGCTCGTCCGCCGGGTTGCGGACGGCCATCAGGTCGAGGGTGGACTTCCCCCACGAGAACGTGCCGATGGCGGCGTTGTAGAAGAAACTGCGGGACCCGTCGAGGGGCGTGCCGTCCATGAAGATCAGGCCTTCCCCGCGCTGGATGTCCTGGCGCCCGATCTTCACGGAGAACCCCGGGAAAAGGTCCTTCCGCTCCAGCGTGCAGGTCTCCACGACCGCCTCGTCGGCGCCGGTGCGGGGGTAAGTGGAGAAGACCTTGCGGCACTCGTCCACCATCCCGAAGGTGAAGCGGAGTTTCCCGGGCAGCGGGGCGGACGCCCAGGCCCTCACCCTCAGCCGGACCTGCGACCGGGGGTCGCCGAGGTCCGACCACATGTCGAGGTTGTCGTACCCCTCGTAACGGAGCCGGACCTGGAACCCGACGTCGATGCCGGGCTTGTCGACGGGTTTTGGGACGGGTGCTTTTTCGGCTTCCTTGTCTTTTTCCTTCTTTCCGCGCTCCCCTTCGGGGGGCGTCTCCCCGGACGGCTCACCCCCGGTCCCGGCGGTCTGCGCCCGGGGAGGGGCTGCCGGCGCCGGTTCGGCCGCCGGGGTGCTGCCCCCGACGGACAGCCAGACGGCCAGCCAGAGGAGGACGGGGAGGGGCGCCCGCCGAAGCGTGCGTCGCAGGGAGGGACCGAAGGCTTCCGAAAGTCCGTGTCGCATGGGTTCTCCCGATGGTCGGATCCGGCCTGCCCGGGGTCAGAGGCCGGTCCGGAACGCCTGGACGACCATCCGGGTGAGGCGTTCGTTGAAGAAAGACCCGAGGCGGGTCAGGAAAAGCTTTTCGATCTCCCGGAGGGTCTTCTGCGAGCGGATGGCGTCGAGGAAGTTCTTCAGTTGCCCCTCCTCGAGGTTTTCCTCGTAGAAACGGACCATGGGGAGGAAGGGGTGGTTCACGCTCAGGCTCCGGAACCCGACGGCCAGGAGGAGAAGGAGGTAGAAGGGGTGGGCGGCCATCTCGCCGCAGCAGATCACTTCCTTGCCCCGCTTGGACGCCCCGTCCAGGATGAGCTCGAGCCCGCGCCGGACCGCCGGGTGGGCGGGGCTGAAGGCGGGGGCCGAATCGGAGTTGGACCGGTCGAGGGCCAGGGTGAACTGGACGAGGTCGTTCGTCCCGAGGGTGAAGAAGTCGGCGTGGTCCGCCAGGTCGTCGAGGATGAAAAAGTTGCTGGGGATTTCCAGCATGGCGCCGACCGGGGGAAGCCGGTCCTCGGGCATTCCGAGGCCTTTGGCGGCCTCGCGCAAGGCCTGCCGGCCCTCGACCATCTCCTCGACGGACGTGACGAAGGGGAAGGTGATCCGGACGTTTCCCTCCCGGGAAGCCAGGAGGATGCCCTTCAGCTGGGTGTCGAAGATCCCGGGGTGGCGCAGCGACAGCCGGATCCCCCGGATGCCCATGGCCGGGTGGGTGTCCCGCCGCCGCTCGCTCTCGAGGCCGGCCCGCCCCTCCTCGAGATCGAAGGTCCGGATGTTGACGGGGTGGGGGTGGACCCGCCGGGCCAGGTCGGCGTAAATGGCGGCGTGCTCCTCGACGGTGATCTCGCGGACGTGCCGCCCGATGCAGAGGAACTCCGACCGGAAAAGGCCGATGCCCATGACACCGCTCTCGGGGCAGTTCTCCAGGGTGCAGGGGTACTCGGCGTTGAGGTAGACCCGGACCCCCGAGAGCCCCGGCCGCCGGAGCGACTCGCAGGGGGGGAACAGCGGCCCGGTGACATGGGGCTCCTGGAGCAGGATGTCCCGGTACTGCTGGATGGTCTCCGCGTCGGGGTCGATGATCAGCAGGCCCTCGAGCCCGTCGATGATGACGAACTGCCCCGTGCTGACCAGTTCGGTGAGGTGGCGGAGGTGGATAACCGACGGGATCCCCATGGAGCGGGCGATGATGCTGGTGTGGGAGGTCCAGCCGCCCTTGTCCACGGCGATGCCTTTCAGGTGGGAGAAGAGTTTCTCGTTGAGCATGGAGAGGTTGATCTCCTGGCTCACCAGGACGATGTTCTCGTATTCCCCGGGGTCGAACCCCACGGCCCGGCCCGAGATGTTGTGGAGAAGGCGCAGCGAGATGTCCCGGATCTCGAGGACCTTTTCCTGGAAGTAGGGGTCCTCGAGGTCGGCGTAGACGCTCTGAATCTGCTCGGTGATCACCTTGACCGCCCAGTCGGCGTTGATCCGGTCCTTCCGGATCAGTTCCCGGATGGCGCCCGAGAAATGGGCGTCGTGGAGGATCATGATGTGCGCCTCCACCATCAGGGAATGCTCCTTCCCGAGGCGCTCCTCCATCAGGTCGCGGATGCGCTGCAGTTGCTCCGTCGTCTCCCGCAGGGCCTCCTCGAAGCGGGCCATCTCCCGCTCCAGGGCGGGGCCCGAGAGGCGGATCCGGTAGACGGCGGGAAGCCCCTCGTCCAGCTTCAGGACGTGCCCCATGGAAATGCCCGGCGATACTCCGTCTCCTCGGATGGTTCTCATGGTTCCACCGGTTCCGTGAAGTGGGCGTTGAAGAGGGCCGTCACGGCGTCGACGGCTTCCCGCTCGTCCACCCCCTCGGCCGAAACCTCGATCCGGGTGCCGAGGGAGGCGGCCATCATGAGGATGCCGAGGATGCTCTTGCCGTCGATACGTTCCAGGTGACCGGCTCTCCGGAGGGTGATGCGCGACTGGAAGCGGCTGGTGACGGCCACCAGGCGTGCCGCCGCCCGGGCGTGGAGCCCGCGGGCGTTTTCGATGACGAGTTCCCGCTGCGTCATGATCCGGCTTCGTTGAGAATCCGGGTCGCCACGCTGATGTTGGACTTCCCTTTCTCGCAGATCTTCTCCGCCAGGGAGGGGAGGGTCTCGCCCTCGCCCTGGACGGCGGCCTTGATGATCATCGGCAGGTTCACGCCGGTGATGACCTCGACCTTCGCCTCCTGGAGGAACGACATGGCCAGGTTCGAGGGCGTCCCGCCGAACATGTCGGTGAGGATGATGGCGCCGTTGGACATGTCGAAGGACTTGAGGTACTTCTCGACCTCTTCCCGCGACTCGTTGACTTCGTCCTGCCAGCCGATGCACAAAGGGTGGATGTGGCCGATTTCTCCCACGATCATCTCCGCGGAAGCGACCAGTTCGCTCGCCAGCTGCCCGTGGGTGATGACAAGGCAAGGGATCATAGCTCTTCTCCTTCGACCGGGGACAAGTCCCCGTTGTTCTCGAGAAACTTGAGGAAGTTGCCCATGGGGTGAAGCCCGTGCTCGCGCATCAGGTACACCCGGGAGGCGACCTCGATCAGGGCCGCGATGTTCCGCCCCGGGGCCACGGGGATGGACATGAAGGGGAGTTCGACGCCGAACACCTTCTTCTTGCGGATGGAGAGGCCGAGGCGCTCGTAGCGGGCGCCGGGCTCCCAGCGCAGCAGCTCGATCATGAAATTGATGTGCTTGACGCGGCGGATGGCGGAGATCCCGATGAGCTCCCGGACGTTGACGATCCCGATGCCGCGCAGTTCGAGGACGTCCTGGATCTGGGGCGGGGCGCTCCCCTGCAGCTTGTTGTCGCCGAGGATGCGGATGTCGACGACGTCGTCCGAGACGATGCGGTGCCCCCGCAGGATCAGCTCCAGCGCGCACTCGCTCTTGCCGATCCCGCTCTCGCCGAGGATGAGGACCCCCACCCCGAAGACGTCCATCAGCACGCCGTGGATGGACTGCAGGGGCGACAGCCACATCTCGAGGAACTCGGTGAAGACGTACATGGCGGTGGAGCTGTCGAGGGGGGTGCGCAGGACCGGGATGCCCTCCTGGAGGGCGTAGTTGGCGAGTTCCCGGGGGATCTCCAGGCCCTGGGTCATCAGGATGCAGGTCATGTTCTCCCGGTCGATGCGGCCCAGGATCTCCTTCCGTTTCTCCTCGGTCTGGCTCTCGAAGAAGCGGGCCTCGGTGTTGCCGAAGACGTAGACCCGGCCGGGCTGCAGGTAATCGGTGAAACCCGCGAGGGCCATCCCCAGTTTCTGCAGGCGTTTCTTGTCGAGGGTCCTGTCCATGAAACGGGGGCCGTTCCCGATTCCCCGGGACAGGTTCTTGGGGTTTTTCCGGAGGAATTCCTCGACCGTCATGGACGGTTGGGGAACCCTCCGGATGATGTTGTCGCTGAAGGGCATCTCAGGGGAATATCAGGCCGTAGTTGCCGTCCTTGCGGCGGTACAGGACGTTGATCTTCTCCGTGCCGGAGTTGACGAAGACGACGAAGCTCCCCGCCGAGACCTGGAGTTCGTGGATGGCCTCCTCGACGGCCATGGGGCGGGTGTCCATCTGCAGGTTCACGACGGTGGGGTTGGCGGCGAGGTCGCTGACCGCGCCCATGTCGGTGATGCTGGCCAGGGTTTTCTCGTGAAGGGTCACCTTGTCGGTGGAGCGGGACTTGTCCTGCCGCCGCTCCTTGGTCTTCCGGACCTGCTTCTCCAGTTTTTCGACCGCGGAGCTGATGGAGGCGTACAGGTCCTTCGAGTCCTCGGCAGCCGTGAAGGTCCGCTGCTTGGTGGTCAGGACGACGTCCGCGATCTGCCGGTGGCGCTCGACGGTGAGGATGAAGCTGAAGTCACACACGGGGCCGACCAGCTTCGGGAATTTCTCCACGCGCTTGTGGATGAAGTCCCGAATCGGCTCGGTCACTTCGATGTGGCGTCCGGTGATTTGGATATTCATTGGTCCTCCATAGGAAATGATTCGGGGGAACCGCCCCCGTTCCTCTGCATGCCTGGGTGCGGCGGCAGCGGCCCGCCCGGTTCCCCGGGGGCCGGTGAGCCGTTCCGCCGGCGGGCCCGCGAGTTGGGGATGTTCATCTCCTCGCGGTATTTCGCGACGGTTCGCCGCTTGATCTCCACGCCCTGCCGGTTGAGGCGGAGCGTGATCTCGTCGTCGGAGAGCGGGGACGAGGGGTCCTCGCCCTCGATGAGGTCCTGGATCTTCCGCTTGAGGTTGTGCACCGAGAGGTCCTCGCCGCTGTCGGTCTTGAAGCCCAGGGAGAAGAACTGGCGCAGCTCGAGGATTCCCTGGGGGCAGTTCACCCACTTCTTCGTGACGGCCCGGCTGATGGTGGACGTGTGCAGGTTCAGCTCCTCCGCCACGTCCCGGAGCTGCATGGGGCGCAGGTAGGCGAAGCCGTTGTCGAGGAATTCCTTCTGGCGCTCCACGATGATCTCGCAGACGCGGTAGACGGTCCGTTTCCGGTGGTCGAGGTTGCGGATCAGGTCCAGGGCGCTCTTGAACTTCTCCTTGAGGAACTTCCGGTCGTTCCCCCGCGTCCGGCCCTCCTCCAGGATCTTCCGGTAGTAGGAGCTGATCCGCAGGCGCGGCATGCCGTCCTCGTTGAGCAGGATGACGTACCGGTTGCCCACCTTCTGGATGGTGACGTCCGGCTGGATGTAGAGGGTCGAGTCGGCCTGGTACTGCAGGCCGGGGTGGGGGTTGAGCCGCCGGATCGACTCGATGGCCCTCTCGACCTCCCCCCGCGGGACGTCCTCCCGGCGGGCGATCTCGTCGATGGCCCCCTCCTCGAGGAGACCGGCGTGCCGCTCGAGGATCGCCCAGGCGAGGGAGCCCTCCTCGTCCGCCTGGCGGAGCTGGATCAGGAGGCACTCCCGCAGGTCGCGGGCCCCGATGCCGGGCGGGTCGAAGTTCTGCACGATCGCCAGGGCCTCCCCGGCCTCGGCGGTCGTGCAACCCGCCAGGCGGGCGATCTCCTCGGTGTCCGCGGTGAGCCAGCCTCCCTCGTCCAGGTTCCCGATGATCTCCACCGCGGCCCGGTGGACGGGCGGGGGGACGTCCTCGAGGTTGAGCTGCCACGTCAGGTGCTCGTAGAGGGAAACGGGCTTGACGGTGAAGGTGTCGAACTGGGGGCGCTCGCACTCCTCCCGTTCGTTGGTGCGGTATCCCGGGTCCAGGTAGTCAGTGAAGAAGGAGTCGTAGTCGATCTGGTCGAAACTGTCGTCGGCGTGGCCGTCGCCCTCGGGAAGCGGTGCCGGGGGGGCGGAGAACTCGGAGAGGGAGACGGTCTCGGGGTGTTCCGTGACGTCCTCGAGGACGGGGTTCTGGAGGAGTTCGGTGGCCACGAGATCGTTGAGTTCGAGGCGGGAAAGGGCGAGGAGTTCGATTTTCTGCAGGAGGGCGGGCGTCAGCGTGAGTTTCTGGATGGGGGCGATTCTCAGGTTCTGCCGAAGGAACGGGATACGATTGGGCATGCTGTTGGTCTGCTTTCTTTCGATCTCTTCGAGCCTGGGTACCGTCTCTCGTCAGGAATTGCCCCGCCGGGCGTTCGTGTCAGGATCGATTATAGCAAAAAGCATGCAAAAAGACGACGACTTTTTCCGGGGGGGGTCAGGCCAGCTGGAAGTTCTCTCCCAGGTAGACTTTGCGGACGTCCTCGTCTTCGGCCAGCTCGGCGGGGGTCCCCTTCTTGAGGATGGTGCCGTCGAAGATGATGTAGGCGCGGTCGGTGATGCGCAGCGTCTCCCGGACGTTGTGGTCGGTGATGACCACCCCGATCCCGCGGGTCTTCAGGTGAAGGATGAGGTTCTGGATGTCCATGACCGCCAGGGGGTCGATCCCCGCGAAGGGCTCGTCCAGCAGCATGAAGGAGGGGGAGGGGACGAGGGACCGGGCGATCTCGAGGCGGCGGCGTTCCCCGCCGGAGAGGGTGTAGGCCTTGCTCCGCCGCAGGCCCGCGATGCCGAACTCGTCGAGGAGGGACTCGACGGTCTCCCGCCGGGCGGCGTGGCTCATGTCCAGGTTCTCCGCGATGGCCATCAGGTTTTCCTCGACGGTGAGTTTCCGGAAGACCGACGGCTCCTGGGGGAGGTAGCCGATCCCCTTCCGGGCGCGGACGTACATGGGGAGGCCGTCGATGGCCTCCTCGCCGAGGTGGACCGTCCCCGAGTCCGCGGGGACCAGGCCGATCATGATGTAGAAGGTGGTGGTTTTCCCGGCGCCGTTGGGGCCCAGCAGCCCGATGACCTCCCCCTTGCGGATGGTGAGGTCCACGCCGCGGAGCACCTGCCGCCCGCGGTAGCTCTTGGTGATGCCCCTGGTCAACAGTTCCAATCCTGCCTGCCTTCCCCGCCCCGCCCGAAATCAGCGGGCGCCACGGATAACCGATTCAAACCACGGATGAACCCGGACAAACACGGATGAATTCGGAGGGTGATAGACATGGATCGGAACGGACGGATACGGATGGTTTAAAGACCAAGGACGAGATTTCCGACTCATCCCATCCGTGTTCATCCGTGGTTTCCTCCGTGGTTTCCTTCGTGGTCCTGCCCGGTGCGGACCGGGCAAGCGGAAAGAAATCCTATCCCGCGCCCGGGAGGGATGTCAAGGGCTTTGCCGGGGGGCGCGGCGGGCGTAGACGGTTTCCGGGTCGCCCAGGGGGCGGGTTTTCCACCGGCGGTGGAACCAGAGCCACCGGCCGGGCCACCGTCGGACGGCCCCCTCGAAGGCCGCCATCATCCGACGGGTGTTCTCCAGGGTGTCGGCCTCCAGGTCGCCGCTCCGCTGGAGGTCCACCTCCGGGAGGATGTGGATGCAGTACCGCGCCCGGCGTGTCGGGTCCTCCACCATGAAAACCGGGAACACGGCCGCGTTCCCGCGGGCGGCCATGAGGGCGGGTCCCTTGATGGTGCACGCGGCCTTGCCGAAGAAGTCCACGAACACGCCGTCCCGGGCGTGCGCGTCCTGGTCCGCCAGGATGCCGACGTCGCCCTTCGCGGCGAAGACCCGCAGGACGGTTTTGAGGGCTTCCCGCTTGGGGATGGCGGTGTTGCCCGACAGGGTACGGTACCCGTTGAGGAACCGGTCGATCCGACGGTTCCGCACCGGCCGGACGATGAAGTTGAGGGTCCGGTCGAGGAGGGCGTGGCCGAAGGCCATGAACTCCCACAACCCCAGGTGCCCCGTCAGGACGAGCACGGGTTTCCCCTGTCGCTTGGCTTCATAATAGGTGTCCAGTCCCTCGTAACGGATCCACCGCCGGAGGCGGTCCGGCTTCATCCGGAGGAACTTGGGGAACTGGCTCATCAGGCCGTAACACTCCCCGATGTTCCGGTAGGAGTCCAGGGCGATGCGGCGCTTGGCCGCCTCGGGGAGGTCGGGGAAGGCGATGTCCAGGTTGATCAGGGCGATCTCCAGGTGCCGGCGGTCGAGCCGTCCCCAGGCGCCGGCAAGCCCGCGTCCCAGGGCGGCGGCCCAGGCGGCGGGGATCAGGCGGAGCGCCGCGAAGAAGACCCGGATGAACAGGTAGGCGACCATGGCGGGACCCGTCCTTGCCGCCCGGGGCTACCGACGGCCCGGCTGCCGGGGCTTCGGGGGGAGGCCCGCGTCGGGCGGGGCGGGGGCGGGGGCCGCCGTCCCGGCGGGGAACGGGGGCGTGGCCGGGAGGCCGTCGGGGCGCGCGAAAGCGTACCCGCTCTCCCGGAGGCCCTTCACCAGGCCCGCGCTCAGTTGGTTCGCCGCACGGGGGCGGTCGGCGTAGTCCGCCACCCAGGCCGTGCCCAGGAAGGCGATGCCGCTGCCCGAGATCCCGGTGACGCTGCAGTCGGGGGCCGGGTCGTCCATCAGGTCGGGGACGGTCTTCGCGATCTCGAGGAAGAGGGCCGCCACCCGGGTGGCGTCCGCGTCGAAGGTGAGCACGAAGGGCAGGTCCACGCGGCTCCGGTGATCGGGGTACGAGAGGTTGACCACCTGGCTTCGCGTGAGGTAGGCGTTGGGCAGGATGGCGACGGTGTTCTGCAGGGTCCGGATGCGGGTCGAACGGATGCCGATGTCCGTCACGTCCCCGAGGGTCTTGTTCTCCAGTTCGATCCGGTCGCCGATCCGGAACGGGCGGTCGAACATGATCATGAAGCCGGCGATCATGTTGGAGAGGGTGTCCTGCGCCGCCAGGCCGATGGCGATGGTCCCGATGCCCAGGGAGACGACGATGGAGGTGATGTCGTAGCGGAAGTAGTGGAGGATCACCGCCGCCGAGGCCAGGTAGATGACGGTCATCAGGATCCGCTGGAGCAGCGGCGCGAAGTCTCGGGTCACGCGGTTGCGCTCGGCGCCCTCGGAGTGCTCCACGTACTGGCGGACCATCTCCTTGAAGAACCGTCGCAGGAAGAGGACGACGGTGAGGATCGCGGCCAGGAAGATGATCGTGGTGACCACCGCGGGCGGGTAGATGCGCATGTCCCGGGGGAAGTGGGGCTTGAGGATGTGGTTCGCCGTGGTGAGCCCGAGGAGGGCGACGAGCCGGAACGTCGGCGGGGCGAGGATGCCGCAGAACCAGGAGGCCCTGCCCCCTCCCGCGGATGCGTCCGACCGCTTGCCGTAGGCGCAGAGCGCCCACGCCGCCACCCGCCCGACGGCCCACGCCAGGGCGATGACCGCCATGGCAATGACGCCGTCGCGCACGATATGGTTGTTGTCGATCCAGAAGGCCGCCACCACGTTCATGATCCACTCCCGCCTGTTGCCGGGATTTCCGGGGGGCCGTATTCTGACCGAGAAAAAATATTTTTGCAACGAGAAAAAAGGCTTGTAAAAACGGTTCGTTTCGGGTAAATTGCCGTTTTTGGATTCAAAATGTCGAGGTGTGTGGATGAGTGACAATCAACCGATCGAAACCAACCAGACGGAACCGGCCGTCCCCGTGACCCCCGAGACGACCTGCGAGTGCGGAGAACCCCAGCCTGAGGCCGAAACGGCCCCTCTTCCGGCCGGAGTCCCCGAGCCCGCCGCGCCGGAAATGCCGGCGGTTGCGGAACCTTCCGAACCCGTGGCCCCGGTGGCCGCGGAACCGACCGAACCCCCCGCCGCCGAGGCGGCGGAGCCGCCCGCGCCCGAACCCCCGGCGGCCGCGGAGCTGCCCGCGCCCGAACCCCCGGCGGCCGCGGAGTCGACCGAGCCTGCGCCGGCGCCCGCCGCAATCGCGGAGGACGACTTCGGCGCCATGCTGATGGAGTACGAGCAGAACCGGGAGAACCGTGACATCCATCGCGGGAGCATCGTGGAAGGCACCATCGTCAAGATCAAGGAGAACGACGTCCAGGTGGACATCGGGACCCGTTGCGAGGGCCACTTCCCCGTGGAGGAGATCCGGGACCCCGACGGGAACCTGCTGTTCGCCGAGGGCGACCGGATCCTGGTCCAGGTGCTGTCCTCCACCGAAACCGATTTCTCCCCGCTCCTGTCCTATAAGAACGCCCGCCAGAAGGACGTCCTTCGCAACCTGCGCAAGGCCCACGCCGACCAGACCCCGGTGGAAGGGGTGATCAACGAGGTGGTCAAGGGCGGCCTCAAGGTCGACCTGCAGGGGATCGAGGCCTTCCTGCCCGCGTCCCAGATCGAACTGGGCTACGTCGACAACACGGCGCGCTACATCGGCCGCAAGGAACGTTTTCTGATCCTGAAGATCAACCCCAAGGGCGGCCGCATGGTGATCTCCCGCCGTTCCCTCCTCGAGATCGAGCGGGAGAAGGCCAAGAAGACCATCTGGGAAACCCTGACCCTCGACCAGATCGTCACGGGCAAGGTCACCCGGATCACCGGTTATGGCGTGTTCGTGGACATCGGCGGCATCGAGGCCCTGGCTCACATTTCCAACCTGTCCTGGGACAAGGTCAAGAAGCCGTCCGAGATCGTGAAGGTCGGGCAGGAGATCCAGGCGAAGGTTGTGGAACTCGACCGCGAGAAGGAACGGATCGGCCTCGGCCTGAAGCAGATGGTGGACGACCCCTGGCTCACCGTCGACCAGCGCTACTTCGTCGGTCAGCGCGTGAACGGCACCGTGGAGAAGCTGGAGACCTTCGGCGCCTTCGTGAAGCTGGAGCCCGGCGTCACGGCCCTGATCCCCATCTCCGAGATGAGCTGGGTCAAGCGGATCGACCACCCCTCCGAGTTGCTCAAGGTGGGGGACTCGGTGGAGACCCTGATCCTTCGCCTCGACACCCAGGAGCGGAAGATCTCCCTCTCCCTGAAGCAGAACCAGCCCTCCCCCTTCATCAGCTTCGCGCAGAAGTACCAACCCGGGGAGATCCTGGAGGGCGAGGTCACCAACGTGGTGGGCTACGGCGCCTTCGTGAAGCTGGACGACGGCGTGGAAGGCCTGATGCACATCTCGGAAATCTCCTGGCTCCCGGTGCGCAACATCGACGAGTTCGCCAAGAAGGGCGACCGGATCACGGTCAAGATCCTCTCCATCAACATGGCGGACGAGAAGATCTCCCTCACCGGCAAGATCGGGGACGCCCCGGAAAACTCCACGGCCGAGACCCTCGGCGAGATCCGCGACCTGAAGCCCCCCCGGGACGACCGTCGCGGCGGCCGCCGGCCCGGGCGGAGAGACCGCGAGGAGGGGTCCGAGGAGGACCGGTACATCCTCGACACGGCGCCTTCCGCCTCGACCAAGCTCGGTGACCTGTTCCCCCAGCACCTGCTGGACAAGATGAAATCGAAACGCAGCGAATGACCGATACGGGCGGGGCCCCTCGAGGGCCCCGTCCCGCCTCGAGCCCTCGGCCGGGCACATTCTTCATCGTGGGAAAGGCGGGTCCCCATGTCGCCGGAACCGGACACGAACAGTCCCATCCTCTGCCTTTTCCTCAACCTGGATTCCAAGCCCATCGAGATCGATTCCCGGGACCTCCGCGTGGAGAGCGTGCGGAGCATCGAGGAGATCCACCAGAACCTGGCCGCGGCCGGGGACGTGCAGCCGTGCATCCTGGTGGGCGTGTCGCGGAACCTGATGACCCACTACCTCACGGTGTCGGGCCTGTTCTTCTCCCCCCAGACATCCCGGGTCCCCACCATCCTGATCACCCACGCCTCCAACAAGATCGCCGAGCACAAGTCCTTCCTCTTCGGGAAACGCCCCTACCCCGTCAGCCGCGTGAGCTCCGAGTTCATCCGGGACGTGACGGAGGTCAAGCTTTACAACGTGCGGACGTTCCACCGGATCGCCGTGGAATTCGTGGCCTTCGCGGTCACGGAGACCGCCTCGGAGACCATCCCGGCGGTCTGCAAGAACATCAGCTGGGGAGGGACCTTCTTCGAAACCCGCGAGGAGATCGTCTTCAACGAGTTCCGCCTTCTCCTCCGGTCCAAGCTCCACCGCATCGAGATCCCCTCCCGCATCATCCGGCGGAAGCGGATCGAGGAGGACCCGCCCCGCTTCGGGTACGGGGTCCGGTTCCAGATCCCCCTCCCCCTCACCCTGATCCACTACATGTACGCCAAGTACATGAAAGACCATTTCGGGATTGTGTGATATACTTCCGCCAGACCGACGGAGGACGGCAAAAGGCGACATGACCGAGCAAAAGATCCGGAAAAAAGGGAAGATCGTCAACCTGCTGCTCGTCCTGATGCTGCTCATCGGGGTCATCCCCCTGATCATCTGCGGCAAGATCCTCATCGACTACAACTCGGAGATCCTCGCCACCAACCAGCGCCAGATCCACGCCCAGATCTGCCAGTCCGTCGCCAACGGCATCGCCCAGTACCTGAATTCCTGCTTCAACATCATCGAGCCCATCTGCAAGTACCTGGAGCTGGAGCACGACCCGGAACAGGCGTCCCTGGTCTTCCTCGACCAGAAGACACACTCCCTGATCACCGACATCTTCAACTTCCCCAACTCGCGCATCATCAACATCCGGGTCATCAGCAAGGACAGCCTGGGGCGGGAGGCGGGGTACACCATCCCCCCCAACTCGGAACTGGACCGGGAGCTGCGCAAGGCCTTCCGCGAGTGCATCGACAACCCGAACCGCTTCACCTACGTATCCCGGCCCTTCATGTCTTCGGACTTCGGGAACGAGGTCGAGACGGTCTTCGTCGTCGGGCGGAAGGTCTCCCACCTGGGCAAGACCTGCGGCGCCATCACGGTGGTCTACAGCCTGGCGGACATCTTCGGCATGTTCACGGGGAAACCCGCGGGGAACACGGTCTTCCTCCTGGACGGCGACGGGACCGTCATCCTGCACCCCAACCGCGATTTCATGCGGCGGGGGGTCAACCTGTCGAAGTCGCCGGTTTTCGAGGAGATGAAAAACCTCCGGTCCCGCGCCATCTCCACCATCACCTACTCCGACGAGAGCGGGGAGAAGCCGGAGAGCATGCTGGCCTCCGTCTTCCTCGTCCAGGATTCCAACGTGAGCTGGGGGGTGGTGGTCCAGATCCCCGAGTCACTGGCCCATGCCGAGATCAAGAACATGATCGTCACCACGATCATCTGGACGCTGCTGTCCGTGGTCCTGGCCCTCCTGCTCAGCTTCTTCTTCTCCCTCCGCATCAGCATCCCGATCCAGATGCTGACCCTGCGCACCCTGTCCATCAAGGAGGGGCGCTTCAGCGAGCGCGTGGACATCCGCTCCCGCAACGAGATCGGGATCCTGGCCGACAACTTCAACACCATGGCGGAGAACCTCGAGCTGTACATCAAGCAGCTCAAGAAGGCGGCGGACGAGAACCGGGAGCTGTTCTTCGGGGCGATCTCCACCCTGGCCGCCGCCATCGACGCCAAGGACCCCTACACCAAGGGCCACTCGGAGCGGGTCATGCGCTTCTCCGAACTCATCGCCAAGGAGATGCGGCTGTCCGAGGAGGACGTCGAGAAACTGAAGATCGCCGCCCTCCTCCACGATGTCGGGAAGATCGGCATCACCGATTCCATCCTCCAGAAACCCGGGATCCTGACGGACGACGAGTACCAGGTCATGAAGCGCCACCCCCAGCTGGGCGCCGACATCATGAAGCAGATCCCGAAGCTGGCCGAGGTCATCCCGGGCATGCGGTTCCACCACGAGTCGCTGGACGGGTCGGGCTACCCCATGGGGCTGCGCGGGGACCAGATCCCCCTGCCCGCCAAGATCATCGGCGTGGCGGACACCTTCGACGCCATGACCACGGACCGGCCTTACCAGAAGAGTTTCTCCATGAGCGAAGCCCTGGCCCGCATCCGGAACATGGCCGGGAAGAAGTTCGATTTCAACGTGGTCCAGGCGTTCACCTCCGCTTACGAGAAGCGCCCCGGGGTTTTCGAGACCATCAACCGGACCGTGTCCCAGAACGAGATGACGTTGCACTGACATGCCATTCACACGGACCCTCACCCGTCTGATCAATTCCGTCCACGGCGGCCGCTGTGCGGTCCTCATGGACGTCGACTGCGAGTACGTCCAGTTCGCGGGGAAAGTGGACCCCTATGTCCAGAAGCTGATGGGGGCTTACCAGGGGGTCATCCTCGGGCAGGTCCGGCACCTGTGCAAACTGCGGAACACGGGGATCCCGGAAATGCTCATCACCGAGTACGAGAAGGCCCGCTTCATCACCCAGTCCCTCCGCTCCGGCTACTTCCTGGTGCTGGTCCTGGACCCCGCGGCCAACATCGGGCAGGGGATGCAGCAGATCGGGATCGCCGGCCGGGAGATCAACGAGGAAATCGACTGACCATGTTTCTCGCCGTCGACATCGGCAACTCGAAGACCGCCTTCGGGGTGTACGCGCCCGGGGAGCCCCGCTCCCGCCTGTCCTGGCGCCTGTCCTCCGACGCCCGCCGGACCCCTGACGAGTACGGGCTGCCGTGCGTGCAGGCCCTGCGGGAGCGGGGGATCGACCCCACGGCCCTCCGCGGGGCCGGCGCCGTCTCGGTGGTCCCGGGGCTCGAGCCGGTCCTGCGCAAGGCCCTCGAGACCTGGCTGGGCTTGACCCCCGCCTTCATCACCGCCGAGAGCCAGGACGTCCTGGCGGTGGCGTACAACCGGCCCGCCGACCTCGGCCCCGACCGGGTCGTGAACGCCGCCTTCGCCTTCAGCCGGTTCGGCGGCCCGGTCCTGGTGGTGGACGTCGGCACCGCCGTCACCTTCGACCTCGTGGCGGCCGACGGGGTTTTCCTCGGGGGCGCCATCTTCCCCGGCCTGGACGCACTCACCGACGCCCTCTGCCGGCACGGGGCCCGTCTTCCCCGCGTGAGCCCCACCTGGGCGGAAGACCCCGTGGGGACCAGCACCGCGGCGTGCATCCGCTCGGGGGTCGGCCACGGGTTCCGCTTCGCGGTCGCCGGGCTGATGGCGGCGTACCGGGAACGCTTCCCCGACGGCCTGCGGACCGTCCTCACCGGCGGGGGCGCGGAGGGCCTCGCCGGGGTGTTGCCCCGCGTCGACGCCGTCGAGCCCGACCTGACCCTCGACGGCGTCCGATTCCTTTGCGAGCGGCGGAGCCATGAGCGGACCACTCCCTGAGCACTTCAGCTACTTCAGCGACATCGAGGACTTTTTCGTCACCCGCCGGGGGAAGCACCTCCTCATCTCCGCCCTGGACTGGACGCTCATCCAGACCTGGCGGGAAACCGGGGTCCCGCTCCACGTGGCGCTCCGCGGCATCGACCGGGCCATGTCGACCTTCGAGGCCCGCAAGGGGCGCCACACCCTGGTGAATTCCCTGTTCTACTGCCACCAGGCGGTCATGGAGGAGTACGAAACCTACCTGGCGAGCCGGAGCGGGAGCCCGGAGGGGGAGGAGACCGCCCCGGCGGACGACCTCGCCGGGCCGGCTTCGCCGGGGGCGGCGCCGGAAGCGGCGGACCCGGTCATCACCGCCTTCCGCCTCATGGCGGCCTACGCGGAGGAGCTGGACCGCCTGCGGGCGGAACACCCCGAGCCGGGGATCGGGGAAACCGTCGGGAGGGTCCTTTCCCGGCTCGATGCCCTCAAGGCGGAGATCGTCGAGGCGCGGTCCGCGGACCCGGAGACCGTGGAGCGCGACCTCCGCCGCCTGGACGACATCCTGGTCGCCGAGCTGGAGGGCCGGGTCCCGCCGGACGAACGGCGGGCCCTCGAAGCCGCCTGCCGGGCGGAGTTGAAGCACTACCGGAAAAACCTGCCGAAGGAGACCTACGACAAGATCCTCGCCAATTTCACCCGCAAGAAACTCCGGGAGCGGTTCGGGCTGTCGGACCTCTCCCTGCTGTCCACCTGAGCGGCGGGGCGGGGCCTGTGAGCGTCCACACCGTCGGGATCGAGAAGGTCGTGCCCGGGGGGGACGGGTTGGGGCGGCTCCCGGACGGCCGGGTGGTGTTCGTCCCGTTCACCCTTCCGGGGGAACGAGTGCGGGTGCGGGTTGTCGCCGAGCGCCGGTCCGTGGCGTTCGGGTCGCTGGAGGACGTGCTGGAGGCCTCGCCCGGCCGCCGCGACGCCCCCTGCCCGCACTTCGGGGAGTGCGGCGGCTGCCGGCTGCAGCACGCGGACCCCGGTCTCCAGGTCCAGCTCAAGACGTCGGTCCTCGCCGAGATCTGGCGGGGCCGCGTCCCCGTGGAGCAGGGCTGCCCCCCGGGGGACGCCTTCGGTTACCGCCACCGGGTGCGGCTGCACGTCACGCCCGGGAACCGGGGCGTCGGGTTCATGCGCCACCGCTCGAACGCGGTGGTCCCCGTCACGGACTGCCTCCTGTGCCGTCCGGAAATCCGGCGGTGCATCCGCTGGCTTCGGGAGGATTTCCTGCCGCGGCTGTCGCCGGGCCGGTGGCCGCTGAGGGAAATCCGGCTGGCCATGGGCGACGGGCCGCCGGTGTACGTCCTGCCCGCCTTCGCACGCCCCGTCCCGGTTCGGCGGTTGCGGGAGGCCCTCGGGCGGTCGGCCCGCCCCGCGTCGGGGGAGTGGGTGGTGGCCGGGCCGGGCCCCGGGGCGGGGCGGGCCGAGGGGCCGGGGGCCGGGGGGGCGGCCCTCGCCTTCCGACTCGGCCCCTACCGCTACGAGGCGGACCCGGGGGGGTTCTTCCAGGCCAACCTCCCCCAGGCGGGGAGGGTGCTGGAGCGGCTCGGCGAACAGTTCCCCCCGAGCGTCCCGGCCCTGGAACTCTTCTGCGGGATGGGGCTCTTCACGGTGGTCTGGGGGAGCCGCTCGCCCCGGGTCGTGGCGGTGGAGGGAGACCGGCTCCTGCGGGCGCCGTTCGAGCGGACCCTGCGCCTCAACGGGCTCGGGGGCGTCACCCTTGCGACGTCACCGGTGGAGGCGTGGCTCCGTGAGCACCGGGGCGAGACGCCCGCCTTCGGGTGGCTCTTCCTGGACCCTCCCCGGACGGGACTTTCCCCGGAAGCCCGGGAACTGCTCCGCGGCCCCCGCCCCGGGACCCTGGCCTACCTCTCCTGCGACCCGGTCACGCAGCACCGGGACCTCGTCGCAATGGCCCCCGGCGCCGCCCCGCGGCTCCTTTTCTACGACTTCTTCCCCAACACGGCCCACCTGGAGTGCCTGGCGCTCCTCACTGAATTCTGATGACCCCCCAAAAAGTCGCGAAAGGGAGATTTCCCGCGAATAACACGAATATGCGCGAATTTATAACACGAATAATATCTGTTGATTGTTGATTTCTGATTCGCGTTCATTCGCGTGATTCGCGGGCATAAAAGACTTTTTGCGGGGGCGTCAATTCTGAATTCTGGATTCTGAATTCTTCTCTAATAATTCACCGCATACGGCGGGTACGGCGTGGCGATGTCCACGCCGCCCGTGCAGGTCGAGCCCAGGGTCGGGACGGGGTTGTCCCAGCTGTTGAAGCGGAGGTAGGGCATCCCGTTCCGGTTCACGAAGAGGTCGCACTGGATGTTCCCGATCAGGAAGTTCCCGCCGCTGCTGAGCATCGTCCCGCCGCCCATGTCGGGGAGGGCCGAGGCGTCCACCTGGACCCCGATGCTGTTTCCCGTGATCACGTTGTTCATCATCAGGGTGGCCCCGCCGAGGAGCCGGAACCCGCGTCCCCCGCAACCGGTGACCCGGCAGGCGACAAAGGTGGCGTCGTCTTCCACCGTGATGCCGTCCCCGGTCGGGTTCAGCACGGTGGCGTCGCTGAGCATCCCGCGGAACCCGCAGACCACCGCGGTGCTTCCCAGCTTGGCGTAGGGGCCGCCGCCGCGGATGTAGGTGAGGCCGATGCCGGAGCCCCGGATGGACATGCAGTACGCCAGCACCACCGGGAAATGCTCGCCGCTGTTCGCGTCGTAGAGGCCGGGGAGCAGGAAGAGGGTCCAGGCGCGGTCAGAGCGCATCGTCGCCTTGTAGATGGTCCGGTACGGGGAGAGGAGGGAGCCGTCCCCCGTGTCGTCCGAGCCGAGGGTGGGGCTGACGAAGGAGGTCCGCGCGTTTTTCCAGGGGAGGACGTCGTGCACCGCCGGGAGGGAGGAGAAGACGGGCCCCACGGTTCGCATCCCCATGGCGGCCAGGGGGACCGTCCCCGTCACCCGCAGGTAGCCGTGGACGTTGTCGAGGAGCGGGAAGAGCGTGGCGGCGTTCAGGTACCCGACGAACTTGGCCCCCGCGGCCAGGTTGAGGGTCTTCGTGCCCAGGGAGGCGCCGCCGGTGTCGAGGAGTTCGAGCAGGACCTGGACGGTTTCGGCCGCGGGGTTGACCAGGGCCAGGCCGGTGTTCCGGTTCTGGGACAGTTCGATCTCGACGGGGAGCAGCGACAGGACGTCGGCGGTGCAGGGGATGACACCGGCCGAACCGACGACGGCGGCGCCGCTCCCCGTGTAGTCGTAATACGCCGAGACCAGGGCGTTGTCGCGGCTGTGGACGGCCGCCCACCCGCTGGCGATGGCCGGGGAAGCGGACGTGATCCGCAGCGACTGGGACGCGCCGAAGGCCAGGTCCAGGTCGAAGGTGGCGGCGGTCCCCAGGTTGGTTGTCACGGTCCAGGGCAGGCCGTTTTCCTGGTAGAAGCGCAGCGAGACACGCTGGGTCTGGTTCGTGAACAGGTTGGTGAGATTGACCGTGGAGGTCATCCCGCCGCCGGCCACCAGGTGCGGGAGGTAGATCGGGCCGGCCGCCCCGGCGAGGCCTGCCGTCGCGACGGCAAGCAGAGTGCAGACCAGGATGCGTTTCATGGTGATCCTCCGTGCGTATTGCCGCCCGTCACGGGCGCCCGGTCAAAACAGGGGGGCGCGGTCCCGTGACGTCGTCTTCATTGTAATGCCAAATCATAGGCTTGTACAGAGCGGTTTTCGCCGGGGCCCCGGGCCAGCCGCGGCGGGGGAACGGGTCCTCCGGCCGCGAAGGGTTCCCGGCGGCCCCGGCTCGCGGCGGAGGCCGGGGGGGGCGGCCGGTCGCGAAAAAAGCCTTGACTTGGGTCGGGTGGTTTGGTAATGTCCGCCTTCGCGCCGCGGCGCACCGGTTCTTTCCCGTACTCCTCAGTAGCTCAATCGGCAGAGCAATCGGCTGTTAACCGATGGGTTGTAGGTTCGAGTCCTACCTGGGGAGCCA